>NZ_DDGH01000098.1:254985-255899 GCF_002337565.1 Rhodopirellula sp. UBA1907
GGGATGCAAGTCGATGTCACGTTCTTTTTCGACAGCATGACGTTGCTGCTGGCAGCGATCTTCACACTGTGTGCCGTGATCGGAAAGCTCCTGTCAGGTATCGTTGCTGGAGGCAATCTCAGTCGGCTCGCGGTTGGAATCGGAATGATCCCACGAGGAGAAGTCGGGCTTGTGTTTCTTGGCGTCGGTCGGGGGCTAGGTGTCGTGAATGACTCGCTCTTCGCAGCCCTTGTCATCGTCGTGTTCGCGACAACGATCGTGACGCCACCGTTACTCAAATGGTCGCTACGACGCGCTGATGCTTGAGACACAAGTGCCATCAATCTGACCACTTTGTGTCATCATTCTGAAATCGCACGGTATCGTCTTCACGCGAGAGTAATTCCTTAAACTGTTGGTATAAAGCGGTTTGCGTCTTAACGCAGGTTTCAGGAACGGGATATGCGTTCACTTTCCATCAACGATCGTCGAATTTCTCGGCAATCGCACCCTCAAAAATGGAAATAGAACGATGAAGCGATTTGCACTGATTACTTTGTTCGCCGGCGTGTTGGCGTTGAGTCCATCGAGTTTTACGCACGCGGCCGACTACTTGCATGGACATGGCTATGTTGGTGGGCATGGCTACTCGGGTGGTCATGGTTACGTTGGTGGTCATGGCTATTCCGGCCACGGGCATTCCGGCTTCGGACATGTTTCGAGACGCCTCGGGCACGGCGTAGGACATGGGTATCCCTACGTTTCCCCGAACTACGGGCATCATGGGTATTACCGGTCGTACGGACATCAGCGCGGGGTTCGGATTTCGACGCCTCACTTCGGCTTGCGGATCGGCCACTAAACGCCGTTGTCTCGGTATGCGACGAAAAGTTGCCTTGTCGATACCGCTAGAACCGGCTTGTGTTTCCGGCGGG
>NZ_DDGH01000098.1:256152-256823 GCF_002337565.1 Rhodopirellula sp. UBA1907
TCGAGGAGGAAATCCGTGAAGGAACCGGTCGGCTTGAGCATTAAACCATCCGAACGAACTACAAACATCAACCTCTCAGGGAATCGAGGGAATCATGTCGAAGGGAATCGCATCGCTGGCTTTACCGCTAGCATTCACACTCGTTTTTGTCCTCTCCGGATGCGCTCGCGATCGCTACGCCTCTATTGGAGCAACCGGCGGTGGCTGCGGCAGCGGAGGTTGCGGCAGTTCTTCCGCTGGCGGGGCCAGTTGTCATGACACCGGCGGTGTCATGATGGCCCCCCAGGCGGTGGCTCAGCAGCAGACGATGGTTCACCAACCTGCGGTGGCAAGCGGTGGCGGGGTCATCAATCACAAGCTCTGCCCCGTGATGGGGGAACCGCTCGGTTCGATGGGCGACCCCGTCCCCGTGACGGTCGGCGGTGAAACACTCTTCGTTTGCTGTCGTGGCTGTGTGAAGAAGGTCAAGGCCGATCCAGCCAACTACTTCGCGATCGCTCGCAACGAATGACCGAAAAGTTTTTGAGTCCCGCGAAGAATGCGGGGCCACCGATCATCTAAATCTCGTTGCCGTCAAGCAGCCCCAGTGTCGGGGCTTGTCGGCATTCTAAAAAAACTATTCTCGATCAAGGATGAATGAGATGAAGAACTTAGAACCTATCCGAGAACCG
>NZ_DDGH01000054.1:0-3703 GCF_002337565.1 Rhodopirellula sp. UBA1907
CCCGTGATGCCCCGTGCAATCGCGTGGGGCGGTGGGGAGGCTTGTTGGTTGGGGCAGTTCTCTCGTCTTATTGGCCGGTCGGCGTTGGTAGTGGTTTTGTTAGTGAGAACCGGGGCTAACGCCCGTCGGCTGATTTGTGGGGATTGTTGGTTGGATTGCCAGGTGGAACCTGGCCTACGGGGTTGTTGTGTTGGTGGGTGCGTAGGCCATGTTCTACATGGCGGCTGTGATGGTGGTTTGGGGCGGTGGGAGATTGTTGGGCGTATGTCATCTTGGAAGGGCGTGGAAGACTCGTCATCCTAGGAGGACGAATGCTCGGCGTTCGATTTCATCGTTTGAACCATCTGCCCCTTTTGACCCAGCGACGCATCCATGTCCTACGACGCACGCATTGACGAATTGAATCTGGAATTGCCACCGGCCCCGAAGCCCATGGGGGTTTACAAGCCGATCGTGCAAGTCGGCAACATGGTGTATTTGTCTGGTCACGGGCCGCTGAAAAGCGACAAAACGTTGATCACCGGTCGTCTTGGTTTAGACATGGATGTGGAAGTCGGCTACGACGCCGCTCGCCAAACCGGTTTGGGCATGCTCGCCACGCTCCGCAATCACCTTGGATCGCTCGACAAGGTTTCTCGTTTGGTGAAGTTGTTGGGGTTGGTGCGGTGCACCGAATCCTTCGACGCTCAGCCCGCCGTGATCAATGGGTGCAGCGAATTGTTTCGCGACGTCTTTGGCGAAGAAGCGGGCGTGGCCGCTCGAAGTGCTTTGGGAACCAACGCGTTGCCAGGTGGAATCGCGGTCGAAATCGAAGCGATTTTCGAAATCAAAGAGTGATTCGGGGCGTTTTGCCCGAATTGCATAGTCGCGGTTTCACCCGAATCTCCAAGACGCGGGGGTTCGGTGGCGTTACGATTCGGGCATGAACACAACCACTCTGCCCGAATTGACGTCCGCTCCTCAACCCATCCGCAACCGCAAGATCACCGGCATGTCGGCGATCCTGCTGCCGATGACCTCCGGCGGCGAAATTGATTGGAACGGTTTTGAGTCCCATGTCGTGTCGACGCTCGACGCGGGGCTGACGCCGGCCATCAACATGGACACCGGCTACGCGAATTTGATCTCGGATGAGATTCGCGAAGAAGCTCTGGTTCGAACCTCGGCAATCGCGAAGGACCGAGCTTATCTCGGCGGCGTGTTTGTCGGTGACCGATCCGGTGATGACTTCGACAGCGACGCTTATCGCCGCGGCATTGAACAAGTCCAACGTCACGATGGAACACCGATTTTGTTCCAGTCGTTTGGTTTGACCAGCGGCGACGACGACTCCATTTTCGATGCCTATTCGCAGCTCGCGTCCGAATGCGAACAGTTCTACGCGTTTGAGCTGGGGACGATGTTTGCTCCCTTTGGCAAGATTTACTCGCTGTCGCTGTATGAGCGATTGATGGGAATCGGCAACTGCCTGGGGGCGAAGCATTCATCGCTCGATCGCATCTTGGAATGGCAACGTTTGGAACTTCGCAACCGAGTCCGCCCGGACTTCAAGGTTCTGACCGGAAACGACCTGGCGATCGACATGGTGATGTACGGCAGCGATTACTTGCTGGGATTGTCGACTTTCTGCCCAGCCGAGTTCGCTCTGCGTGATTCGATGTGGGAAAAGGATGACCCGCGGTTCTATGGCCTGAACGATTTGTTGCAGTACCTCGGTGCGTTCGCGTTCCGTGCTCCCGTTCCCGCCTACAAACATTCAGCCGCGATGTTCTTGCATTCGCGTGGCAAGATCGCCAGCGATCAAACATTCCCCGGCAGCCCCGAACGTCCGGCCAGCGATCAAGCGATCTTGGATTTGATTTCGCAAGATTTGGCGGCGTACTTGTAAGCGTTGCCTGACGTCTCTCGAGGACGGTTCACGTTTTCGAGACGAGCGAAACAGCAAGCATCACCAATTTGTTGCGGCGAGAACCGCGGCGAGTGCGATGTGGCTAAATTGCCAGCGGCCTTTTCGCTCAAGTAAAAAAATCGCACGGACGACCGACACTTTTTCTATCACCTTTCCTGATTGATTCATTGCCATGGCCTATCCACGCGTCGCGTCGTTGAAGACCCACGATGACTTTGTTTCGCACTTGCGAGACAGCAACATCGAAATGCCATCCGATGCGGAAGTGGAATCTGGCGACGCATCGCCGTTGGCGCAATCGTTCGAGGTCCACGGCCAAACCGTTGGGAATCGGTGGAGCATTTTGCCGATGGAAGGTTGGGATGGGACCACCGATGGGTTGCCGACTGATTTGACACGGCGTCGTTGGCGTAACTTTGGGCTCAGTGGAGCCAAATTGATTTGGGGCGGTGAAGCGGTTGCGGTTCGGCATGATGGACGAGCCAACCCGAATCAGTTGCTGCTGACGGATAAAAACCTTTCCGCGATTGAATCCTTGCGTCAGGAGTTGGTCGACGAGCACGAATCGCACTTTGGACGCAGCGATGATTTGCTGGTCGGTTTGCAACTGACTCACTCGGGCCGTTTTTCACGACCGAATATCAAATCTTTGACCGAGCCGCGTACGGTTCAGCGAAACGTGGTTCTGGATCGCCGAGTCAAGATCACGGACGACTCCGCGATTTTCACCGACGATGAGTTGTCGACGTTGATCGATGATTTCATCGCGGCAGCGGTGCGAGCGGAAAAGGCCGGGTATCGATTCGTCGATGTCAAACACTGCCACGGGTACTTGGGGCATGAGTTGCTGGCGGGACGCGAACGAACTGGCAAGTTCGGCGGTAGCTTTGAGAACCGAACGCGTTTCTTGCGTGACATTGTTTCAGGAATCGAAGCGGCCACGAACGATCTGAAGATTGGTGTGCGTTTGAGTCTGTTTGACTTCCTGCCGTTTCATCCCGGTGCCGACCGCGTGGGTGAGCCTGAACCCGGCGGCGAACCAAACAAGGTGTTCGGTGGTGGCGAAGACGGATTGACGATCGACATGACGGAGACGTCGAAGTTGGTTGATTTGATGCACGAGATCGGCATTCGAATGATCTGCACCACGGCGGGCAGTCCGTACACGAACCCTCACATTCAACGTCCCGCTTATTTTCCGCCGAGCGACGGATACACACCGCCGGAGGATCCGTTGGCGGGTGTCGCTCGGCAAATAGCGGCCGTTGCCGAAATGAAAAAGAAGCATCCGGAGATGATCTTCATTGGTTCGGGTTACACCTATCTGCAAGATTACTTGCCCAACGTCGCGCAGGCCGTTGTGAAGGCCGGGATGGCGGACTCGATTGGTTTGGGACGCATGGTGTTGTCGTATCCCGACCTGCCCGCGGATGTGACTGCCGGAACGGTGTGGCAACGCAAGAAGGTCTGCCGCACGTTCAGCGATTGCACGACTGCCCCACGAAACGGGATCATCAGCGGTTGCTACCCGTTGGATCCGTTTTATAAAAAACGCGACGAACGCAAGCAGCTGAATGATCTGAAGAAGGCACTTCAGGCGTAGAGGTCGTGCAGTTTTTAGATGCCGTGCTTGCAAGGTTGAAATCACCCTCCTGAACGGAGTTGGCGAGGGTCGGAATGCGAGTGTTCAGCGAGAATTCCGGGGAGGAGAATGCTCGCCTTTTCTAATGCTCGGCCCTCACCCTCGCGTACGCCTGAACGGCGTCGCTCGACCTCTCCCCAAACTTCGTTTCG
>NZ_DDGH01000054.1:3828-38011 GCF_002337565.1 Rhodopirellula sp. UBA1907
GTCGCTCGACCTCTCCCCAAACTTCGTTTCGTGAGAGGTGCGTTGTGTGTTAATCTGCCGAAAAGCGGCATCAGAAAACTGCACGACCTCCGCAGGCGGCGGGGGCGTAGTGGATGAGGCCACGAATCCTTGAGTGATCGACGTGGTGGACGAGGCCACGAGTCCTGCGGTTGGGACTCGTTGCCTCGTCCACTACGAAGAGTTGTCCACCACGGATTTTTTTCTGCGTGGGTTTGCGAAACGCTACTCTGTTGGGGCCGATTCGATGGCCAGCATTTCGCCCTCCAACCCGCTGTGATCGACAACGCCGATGAATGAGAATTCCGATCCGCGTCCGTTGCCAAGCCGTCGCGGGCGATTTTCTCTTCGGCAACTGTTGCTCGCGATCACGATGATTGCTTTGGTTTTGGGCAACGTCGTGTCGATCCTCCGCTTGCGAAAGGCGGAGTCTGCGCTGGCGGCTCTGCGATCGGAATCGGGGTATTTGTCGCCCACCGAGGATGATTCCGTCGCCGCTATCCGGGCTCCGTCGGAGCTTCCGCTGAACTACGTTTTTCGAGTTCGTGTTCCCGAAGGCACGCAATTCGACTACCGGTTGGCCTACAGCACTTGGTTGCCGAAGGGAAAAACGCAGCCCGATTGGTACTCGATGATTGCGATTCGGCCCGGTGAATCGTTGGTCACCGTCCGGATTGCGGAAGATCCCCGCGACGAGCGTTGGAAAATCTCTACACTGGTGCGAGATTCCGGCGGGGTGCGGCGGATGGGCACCACGTTGCCCGAGGCTCACACGGCGATCTTCCGAGCGTCGCACGATGTCATATCGACCGGCGTGGCGGGTTCCATGGTCACATTGCCGTTGGGCCAGCCCTTGCGGATACTGGACGATCGATGGCTGGTCGGCGACGAATCACTGTTGCTGTCCGGTGACAAACCCGTCAACACAGACCAAATCGGTGTCTACGCCGAACTGCAGCCCATCGCACGTTGATCGCTGCAACACACACATCTTCACCCGATACACCCAAGCTTTTCGCGAGACCAAAGACCCCAGCCATGGCAAAGGATTTTTTGAAGGGAGCCGCCGACGAATACGACGTGGTCGTGATCGGCAGCGGATTGGCTGGCATGACCTCGGCCAACATTCTCGGCCGTGCCGGACACCGAGTGTTGCTGTTGGAACAGCACTACAAGCTTGGCGGTTTGGCAACCTGGTTCTTGCGTCCTGGCGGGCACACGTTTGACGTCTCGCTTCACGGATTCCCGCACGGCATGATCAAGTCGTGCCGTCGGTACTGGAGTCGCGACATCGCCGACCGAATTGTTCAGCTGAAAAACATTCGTTTTGACAACCCGCAGTTCTCGTTGACGACGACGTTCAACCGAGAAGACTTCACGAAGTTGTTGACGACGAAGTTCGGCATCGAGCACGGCACGGTCAACGAATTCTTTGACACCGCTCGAGGAATGAATTTCTATGACGATCAAGCGACGACGACACGTCAATTGTTTGATCGTTTCTTTCCCGGTCGCGACGACGTGGTGCGGTTGTTGATGGAGCCGATCACGTATGCCAACGGATCGACGTTGGAAGATCCCGCGATCACGTACGGGATTGTATTCAGCAACTTTATGAGCAAAGGCGTGTTCATCTATGAAGGCGGCACCGATGACTTGGTCGCTCGGATGAAGAAGGAGTTGGAATCCAACGGCGTCGACATTCGCATCAATTGTCCCGTCGAGGAAATCGAAGTAGCCGATTCTCCGATCCAAGGCACGCGGGTTTCGGGTGTGAAGGTGCGAGGTCGATCGATCAAGTGTCGCGCGGTTGTCAGCAACGCAAATTTGCGAACGACGGTGCTGAAGATGCTGGGACCGGAAAAACTCGACAAGAAGTTTGTGGAAGAAACCGAGGCGGTGCGACTGAACAACAGCAGCACGCAGGTGTACATGGCATTGAAGCCGGGTGAAGAAATTGATGAGTCGAGCGGCGATTTGTTCTTCACCAGCACGGCGAAAGAGTTCCGGACGGATTTGCTGCTCAGCCGCGACATCACTTCGCGAACATTCAGTTTCTATTACCCTCGAACACGGCCGCACAAAAAGGAACGCTACGCGATCGTCAGTAGTACCAATGCGAACTGGTCGGACTGGGCGAATTTGAGCGAAGAGGAATACGAAGCCAGCAAAGCGGACTTGGTTGAAACAACCATCGACGCGCTCGAAAAATACATTCCCGGAGTGCGGAACAAGATTGATCGTGCCGAAGCGGCGACGCCCAAGACGTTTCATCACTACACCCAACATGAAATGGGCGCAAGTTTCGGGACCAAGTTCGAAGGTCTCGGGGTCAGTCGAGCGTTGCCGCAACAGATCAAGGGCATGTATCACGCGGGCAGCGTCGGCATCATCATGAGCGGCTGGTTGGGAGCGATCAATTACGGTGTCATTGTCAGCAACGAAGTCGATCAAAACTTGGTTGCTGAGTCGACGCCGGTATGATCGAAGTCAGCCAGTTCACGAAGTGCTACGACGACTTCACCGCGGTGAACTCCATTTCGTTTGATGTTCCCGCCGGACGAGTCGCGGCATTGGTGGGACCCAACGGAGCTGGCAAGACAACGACCATTCGAACACTGTGCGGGATCCTTTCGCCGACGGCCGGCGATCTGCACGTCGCGGGCGCGTCATTGAATGACGATCCATTGGCGGTGAAGCGACGGACCGCCTACGTGCCGGATGACCCGCCGCTGTTTGATTCGATGACGGTTGATGATCATTTGCGTTTCATTGCGTCGGCGTATCGGCTGACTGATTGGGAGCCGCTCGCGGAAGAGCTCTGCGGCCAATTTGAATTGACGGAAAAACGCGAAACGATCGCTTCGGGTTTGTCTCGCGGAATGAGGCAAAAGGTTGCGATCGTTTGTGCTTATCTGCGGCAACCCAGCGTGCTGTTGCTGGACGAACCGATGACGGGATTGGACCCGCCGAGTATTCGCCGGTTCAAACAAACCGTTCGCGAACAAGCCGACCGGGGCGCGACGGTTTTGGTCAGTTCGCACTTGTTGTCATTGGTCGATGACATCTGCGATCACTTGGTTCTGATGCGTCGCGGCGAGGTGTTGTTTCATGGGCCGCTGGAACAGGCTCGGCAAGAATTTGGTGGCGATTCGCACTCGCTGGAGGAAGTCTTTTTCCGTTTGACGTCGGAAGATTCGGATTTCGAAGACTCGATTTCCGAAGATTCGATGTCGGAAGAGGAGTCCGCCTGATGAGCGGGCGGCCTTCGATCATCGATCCCGCGTTGACGCGATTGACCGGGGTGCTTTTGAAGACCGCCTTTCGGCAACTGTTCCGGCATTTGAAGAGTCCATCGGGAGCCTTCGTCGGATTGTTGGTCTTGGGCACCGTCGGCATGGGGTTGATGCCGATGATCGTGGCTACCTACACCGGGTCGCTGGACCAAATCAAGATGTACTCGACCGTCACGTCAACGATTCCGTTGATGATGCTGGTGATCGTCGCCATGGCGATTTACTTTGACATCGGACAACAGATCACGGAGCTTCGTCCGCCCGAGTTGCAGTTTGTCTTGGCGGGGCCGTTCACCAACCATCAAATCCTTTCCTATCGGTTGATGACACTGGCGCTCACGTGGGTGGTCAGCAGCAGCTTGATGTCAATCTTTGCTCTGCCCAGTGCTGGGAGTTATCTGTCCGCGGTCTTGGCGATCTACACCGGAGGAATGACGGTCACGGCGCTGACGACATTGCACGCGTTTAGCAAACCGCTGTTGGCGTCTTGGGTGCGAACGTTGATCGCATCGAGCCTGCTGGGTTCGGTCGCGTTGTTGTTGATTTCATCGTTGCCTCTCGGGATGAGCGAAAGCGGGTTTTCATGGCAAACGTGGTTGCTGTCGTGTCAGTCGTCGCCGATCGGATCGATCATGACGCTGCCGTTCGTGCCGTTTGCCAATTTGATGCAATCACCCATCGGGCTCTCGATGCTGGGTTGGCTGGGCGTGTGCGTCGCGATTTTGGTCTCCGCTTTTGCATTGTGCTATTCGATCAACGTCGGATTTGCGGAGTTGGCCGTCGAGGGTGTTTCGCGAAAGCAGGTTCGGATCCAGCGAATGCGTTCGGGCCAATTTGGCCGGCTCAAAAAGAAAGAACATCGTTCCGCTTGGAAGCTGTTTGATTTTCCGTGGTGGGGCGGGATTGGTCCGGTGGCGTGGCACCAAGTCACCTTTGCCATTCGTCGCAACGGAACGTTGTTGGTCGGCTTGTGGGGCATCGTGGTGGTAGCAGGTTTGGGGCTGATGGTTTTTCAGTTCTTTCGCCCGGGGACGATCCACGCCAACTTTCGCGAATTTTCAATGCCGATCGCGATGGCGGCGTCGACCTACTTGGGGTTCCTGCTGACGATGAGCCAGCCGATTGGATTGGCGATGACGCCGAAGTCGTTGACTTGGTTTCGAATGTTGCCGTGTCGCCCGATCGCGATCGTTGTCGGGATGTTGGCTGGGCACGTGGTGGTGTTGGTTTCGATCCGGATCGCGTTTGCGGTGATCGCCGCGTCCATCACGACGCGTGGCTTGGGCGAGGGAGTCGGCGTTTTCGTCGCCGGGGTGAGTTTGGACATTGCGTATGGATCGGCGATCAATTTGGTGACCGCCGCGACGGTTTTGAGAGCGATGCCCACCGGGACTCCCGATGTGCTGCAGGGCGGCCGAACGATGCTCTATATGTTCGTGTTGATGCTGGCCCTGTTGCCGTCGCTGATTGCGGCAGCAATCGCGGGGGGAGTGGTGGCGGTGGTGACCGACAAGGATTGGCTGGTGATCGCACTCGCGGCGGCGACCGGATCGTTGCTGTGCCAACCCGTGATTTGGTGGATCACTTCGGTGTTTTTTCGCGATCGTGAGCTTTTTCAAGCCGATTGACCGGCAAAACCGGGCATTTGCGACTGTTCGCGAGTTTCTTTCTGGCTGGCCCGGCCGGCGAAAACACTGGCCCTACAGAAATTGGGTTCAAAACGATACAACAAGGCCCTGGAAACCGACCTCAGGTTTCTTGGGCGGAACACGTATGTCCAATCGCGACGGGCACCTCAATCAACCATGGCCAGAATCGGAATTTTCTTCGGACTGGTCCTGTGTGGACTGACGGTGGCGGCGCTCAGCGTGACAACGGCGAAGAGCTACACGCAGTTTGTTCCGATGATGTTTGGCATTCCGCTGTTGTTCCTGGGGGTGGTGGGTTTGAACCCGCATCGCCGGATGAGTGCGACCGTCGTCGCGTTGACGCTCGGGTTGCTCGGATTTGCATGCGGTGCGATTCGGTTTGTCGTTTTGATGGTCGATCGGGCGTCGGGTGAGATCATCAATCCGTTGTCGTTGCGATTGGTCGTGGCGATGACAATTGTTTGTTTGATCTTTGCTTTGACCGCGATGATTTGGGTTCGCAAAAGGCGAGAACGATTGAGCCAGCAATTGAACCTGGATCAGCCGAGCGATGATTCGGCACCGAAGCCTGATGACGACCCGACATTGGCTGTTCCTGACGCATCGGTTTCTGGCAAAACGGAGTCCGACCCAGTCTCCACGAAGACATCCACTCCAGCGAATCCATACCAGTCACCTCGCGTGATTGAAAACTCAACGGAGACGCGTTAGCCGAGATTCGCACCGTGATTTCTCGAGAGTCTGCTTTCGCCCCTTTGAATCCCCACGTTCCTTGATTTCATCCCCCCACCTGAATCAGCTACATGAGTGCCACTTCGTCGGCCCAACCGGTCTTGATCTACGACACGACCTTGCGAGACGGCTCGCAAGGCGAAGGCGTTAGTTTTTCGCTGCAAGACAAACTCAACATTGCGATTCGGTTGGCTGAGATTGGGATTGAGTTCATTGAAGGCGGTTATCCACTGAGCAACGAGAAAGACGTTGCGTTCTTTGAACAAATTCGCAAACACGATCTGGGAAAATCCAAAGTCTGCGCTTTCGGGATGACTCGACGACGTTCGATGAAGGCGGAAGAGGATCCCGGGATGAAGGCCTTGGTTGCTGCCAAAACACCTTGTTGCACCTTGGTCGGCAAGACATGGGATTTCCACGTCACGGAAGTTTTGCGAGCCACTTTGGATGAGAACCTCGCCATGATCGGCGAGTCCGCTGAGTTTTTGGCCGGCCACAGCGAGCTGATCTACGACGCGGAACACTTCTTTGATGGCTACAACGCGAACCCCGAGTACGCGATCAAGACGCTGCAAGCCGCGGCAGCGTCGGGTGCCAAATGGTTGGCTCTTTGCGATACCAACGGCGGCACGTTGCCCGAACGCGTGGCCGAAGTGACCCGGATCGCGAAAGAAGCGATGGCTTCGTACGACGTCGGCATCGGTATCCATTGTCACAACGATTGCGAACTCGCCGTCGCGAACTCGTTGGCCGCGGTCGACGTGGGTGCGACTCAGGTGCAAGGAACGATCAATGGGATCGGTGAACGATGCGGCAACGTGGACTTGATCGCGGTGATCGCGAACTTGGCACTCAAGAAAGAGAACACGACGGTTCTCGGCGGACGACCGTTGCAGCAACTGACTGAGCTGTCTCGGTTCGTTTATGAGACCGCCAATTTGCAGTGGCGAAACAACCAACCGTTTGTTGGTCAAAGTGCGTTTGCTCACAAAGGCGGCATGCACGTTCACGCGATCAACAAAGCCGCCAGCACTTACGAGCACATCGATCCGACCTTGGTTGGCAACGAACGCCGTATCTTGGTCAGCGAATTGTCCGGTCGCAGCAACATCGAAGCGATCGCGGGCAAGTACAACGTTGGCGACGACAAGGAACTGCAGAACAAGATCTTGGCCGAGGTCGTGCGACTCGAAAATCAGGGGTACCAGTTCGAGTCCGCTACGGCATCGTTCGATCTACTGATTCGTCGCGTGTCGGGCAAGTTTCGACCGCACTTTGAAACGATCAAGTACCGGGTTGTCGCGGGCGATCGTGATGTGAAGAGCCAGGTTGCCTTCGCCGAAGCGATCATCAAGCTGCAGGTCGGTGACACGTTGTGGTTTGACGCCGCGGAAGGTCACGGACCGGTCAACGCTCTTGATGCGGGTTTGCGGAAGGCGTTGGCGGGGGCTTATCCCGTGCTCAGCGAAATCTCGCTGATTGACTACAAAGTTCGCGTGGTGGATTCCGGCAGCGGAACGGCCGCATCGATTCGGGTCAACATCGAGAGCACCGATGGCAAGGAGACTTGGGGAACGATCGGTGTCAGTGACAACATCATCGAAGCCAGTTGGCAAGCCTTGGTCGATAGCGTCGAGTACAAATTGCACCGAAGCGAAGCTTGATTCGCCGAACCGACCAAGTCATTTGACAGTCATGATTCCAGCGGCGTGACCAGGATGTTCGCCGCCCATTCAAATCACCTCCGTTGACGTTTGTTTTCATGTCCGAAATTCCAACTCGATTTGAACACGCCGAAGAAGCCGACAAGATCGCTCAGGCGTGGACCGATGCCAAGTGTTCTCACGCTGATCCGGAATCCAGCAAGCCGCCGTTTTCGGTCGTGATCCCGCCGCCGAACGTGACCGGTGCGTTGCACTTGGGACACGGGCTGAACAACACGTTGCAAGACATCGTGGTTCGTCGCAAACGCATGCAAGGTTTTGAAACGCTCTGGATGCCGGGGACTGACCACGCTGGCATCGCGACCCAAGCGGTGGTGGAACGTCGACTGAAGGAACAGGAAAACAAGACGCGGCACGACCTGGGTCGCGAAGCGTTGGTGGATCGCATTTGGCAGTGGAAGGATCAGTACGAAGAACGGATCATCGGCCAGCTCAAACGAATGGGCACCAGTTGCGATTGGGAACGATTGCGATTCACGCTCGATCCAATTTGTGCCGCTGCTGTACGAGCGACATTCTTTGACTTGTTCGGCAAACGACGGATCTACCGCGGCAAACGGTTGGTGAACTGGGATACGTTCCTGCAGACCGCGGTCAGTGACGATGAAGTGTTCAACCAGACCAAGAAAGGTCACTTCTATCACTTCCGGTACCCAGTGATTGATCCGAAGCCGGGTGAGCCCGAGTTCGTGACAATCGCGACCACGCGTCCTGAAACGATGTTGGGCGATACCGCGGTGGCGGTGCACTCCGATCCAGCCGCCGCGATCGATGCGGTGGAAGCCGGCCTTCGCGAAAAACTGAGTGACGCGAACGAAAAAGAAGCCGCGGATCTGAACAAACAAATCGAAGCGTTGCAAAAACGCCGCGAAGAGCGATTGCCGGAATTGATCCAGCTACGTGACATGGCGGCTGATGGTCGCAAGTTGATGTTGCCGCTCGTTGATCGCGAAATTGATTTGGTGGCGGACGAATGGGCCAAGCCCGAGATGGGAAGTGGCTGCGTGAAGATCACACCGGCTCATGATCCAAACGATTATGAGGTTGGGATTCGCCAAGATTTGCCAATGATCAACATCCTGAATTCGGATGGAACATTGAATGGCGAAGGCGGCCCGTTCGCAGGATTGACGATTCCGAAGGCTCGCAAAGCCGTGGTCGCGGCCCTCGAAGAGCTGGGGCTGATGGGCGACATCGAAGATCGCGAAATTGAGTTGCCGCACAGCGATCGCAGCAAGACTCCGATCGAGCCTTACCTGGCCGATCAATGGTTCGTGGCGATGGACGAATTGGCTCAGTCGGCGATGGATGCCGTCAGCGATGAACGCGTTCAGATCTTTCCCGCTCGCTATCGCAAGGGTTATCTGGATTGGCTGAGTGAGAAACGCGATTGGCCGGTCAGTCGTCAATTGTGGTGGGGGCACCGCATTCCGATTTGGTCGGTTGGTGGGCTGTCGCAAGAGCAAGCGAATGAGCTATCGAGCGACCTCGAAAAGCTGGCCGAACGGCATCCTGACCAGATCGCTCAGCGGATTGATTCCGACGGAGTGGACACGGCGGGTGAAACCACCCAAGCAATCTTTGTTTGCATCCGCAGCGAAGATGAAACGGTGGAAGCCGATGTCGAAGCGTTGGGATTGCAGCAGGATCCCGACGTGCTGGATACCTGGTTCAGTTCCGCGTTGTGGCCACACAGCACGCTCGGTTGGCCAGCCCAAACACCGGAGCTGGCGAAGTTCTATCCAACCGCGACGCTGATCACTTCTCGCGACATCTTGACGTTGTGGGTGGCTCGGATGGTGTTGATGGGATTGAACAACGTGGGCGAAGTTCCGTTCAGCGAAGTGTTCATTCACCCAAAGATCTTGGACGGTCTGGGCGAAACGATGAGCAAGTCCAAGGGCAACGGTGTGGACCCGATCGATGTGATCGACAAGTTCGGAACGGACGCGTTGCGGTTTGGGTTGGCGCGTTTGGCAACCGAAACACAAGACGTTCGGATGCCGGTTCAGTACGAGTGTCCTTCGTGCGAAAAACTGATTGATCAAACGAAGAAGAACCGAGCGTTGCCGTCGATGGAGTGCCCCGCGTGTGGCAAACCTTTCTCGACCCAGTGGGCGGAAACCGAAGAAGACAAGTCACTGCCAAAGGCCGCCGTGGTCAGCGAGCGATTCGAGACGGCTCGCAACTTCGTCAACAAACTTTGGAACGCGTCACGGTTTGTGATGATGAACCTGGACGGTTTCGAACCGACGTCGCTGGATGTTGCTTCGCTACCCATCGAAGACCGTTGGTTGCTTTCGCGATTGTCGACGGTGACTCAAACAGTTGGTGATGCGATTGAGCGTTATCAGTTCGGCGAAGCCGCTCGCGTGTTGTACGACTTCGCTTGGGATGAGTTCTGCAGTTTCTATGTGGAGATCGCCAAGCCACGGTTGTCGGATGATTCGCAGCGACAGATCGCTCAGAATGTGATTGCACACGGGTTGGATCAATTGCTGCGTTTGTTGCATCCGATCATGCCGTTCGTGACCGAATCAGTGTGGAACCACCTGGGCCAGATCGCTCCGAAACGCGGTGTGCCTGAACCGATCGAAGTTGGTCCGTTTGTAATGACGGCGAGCTTCCCGGTGGCTGACGACTCGCATCATGATTCGCAGATCGAGCGTCAGTTCAGTGAGTTCCAACAGATCGTGGCGGCAATTCGCCAGATCCGTGCGAGCCAAAACATTGCACCGAAAGAGACCGTGCCCGCCGCGATTCGTTGCAGTGCTTCTTCGCAAGAGTTGCTGCAACCGATGACGGCGTATTTCGAGGCGTTGGCGGGTGCGGAAGTTCAGTCGCTCGGTCCGGAGACGACGGCATTTGAAACCGATGCCCACTTGGCATTGCCCGACGTGGATGTGGACGTTCATGTCGACTTAGAAAAATTCATCGATGTCGAAGCCGAGCTGGCTCGCCTTGAAAAGCTGCAAGGGCAGCTGACCGGCCAAATCACCGGCAAACAGAACAAACTTTCCAACGAAAGCTTTGTCAGCCGGGCTCCGGCCGATATCGTGCAAAAGGAACGCGAATCGCTGGCTGGCTTGCAAACGCAGCTGGAAGCGGTCGCTCAAGACATTTTGAAACTGCAGTCGAAAAAATAACGCAGGTGAAATGAGATCGATCGCCGGTCGTTGATGCTTCGCGGTATCGGGGATTCGGTGACGCTCCACCGCCTGTCGCTTCACTCAATCAACCCACGGAAATTCCCTTGAAAGACATCTGGATCGGTTTTGATCTCGGCGGCACCAAAATGCTTGCTGTCGCTTACGATCATGAATTCAAAGAACTCGGACGTCGCCGCCGCAAGACTCGCGGACGCGAAGGCTCTGACAGTGGGATTGCTCGAATCGGTTCCACGATTCAGCGTTTGCTCGAAGAGAATGACCTGGATGTGGACCGCATCGCGGGCATCGGGATCGGATGTCCGGGGCCGATCGATTTGAAGAAGGGGCGGATCTTGATGACTCCGAACCTGGGTTGGGATGATGTGGATATTCAATCGTTCTTGGAAAAGAAGTTTGATTGCCCGGCAACCGTTCTGAACGATGTCGACGCAGGCGTGTACGGCGAGTTTCTGTTTGGTGCGGCCAAGGGAAGCCGATGTGCGGTTGGGGTTTTCCCTGGAACTGGCATCGGCGGTGGCTGCGTTTACGAAGGTCAAATTCTGCACGGCGACGGGATCTCTTGCATGGAGATTGGTCACACACGCATCAGCAGTGGAACGCGTGCGAGCGGCAGCAGCATGTCGGGAACGCTGGAAGCCGAAGCCAGCCGGCTGACGATCGCATCGGAAGCCGCGAAGGCCGCGTACCGGGGCGAAGCGCCCGCGTTGCTCGAGGACGCTGGCACGGACCTGGCAGAGATTCGCAGCGGAGCGCTGGCGGATTCCATCAAGAATGGCGACAAGGCGATCAAGGCTTTGGTCGAATCTGCCAGCGTCACTGTTGGATACGGCGTCGCCAACATAGTGAACTTGTTGTGCCCCGATACCATCATCTTGGGCGGCGGTTTGGTCGAAGCGATGGAAGATTTGATCGTTGGTACCGTCCGCAAAACGGCACGTGAAAACGTGATGCCGGTCTACAAGGATCGATTCGAAGTCAAGCCTGCGAAATTGGGTGACGATGCCGGAGTGCTTGGGGCCGCGGCATGGGCCAAGAAGACGTATCCACAACCGCCCGAGTGATTCGCGTTAGGTTGATTGTGAGCTGTGTCGATCCGCGAGCGGATCGGTTGGAGGAGTGATGTAGGCCAGGTTGTACCTGGCGACCGCGCCGATGCTTTGCAAGAATCGAGGCGTTCACACCAACCGGCATTCGTTCGCGAGGGGCGGTGGCCGTGGCATTTCACCAAATGCCATGTGAAACATGGCCTACGGCTACGGCTTTAGGCGTCGTCGAGTGTTGCGGCGAGGGGGAAGAGCAGGCTGATCATGGCGGTTGCGATCATGGCGATGCCGGAAGCGAGCATTGCTCCTGACATTCCAATCGCACCCGCGGTTTGGCCCCAGACGAAAGATCCCAATGACATCGATCCCGCCATCATCGTCAGGTAACACCCCATCCCGCGGGCTCGCAGTCGGCTGGGCAATGTGATCTGGGCAGTGGCGTTGAGTGTCGTCAACGTCGCCATCCAACCACAACCCATCAACAACGTCGCGGCGAGCAGAATCGGCCAAGCGGGCTCGGAACTCAGCGTCAACATACCAATCGCGTAGAGCGTCATTGCCGCGGCGATCGTTCGATCGGAACCCAAACGCGAACGAACGCGTGGCAGCATGGATGCGCCGACGACGGCACCGACTCCGATCATCGCGACCAAAATGCCGAATCCCTGGGCACCCCAGCCCAACGCGGTCTTGGCGTACAGCGGCATCAGTGACCACAACGCACTGCCGGGCAGAACGAACAAGACGACTCCGAGCATCACGTGCCGCATCGTTCGCTTCAACGCGACGTAACGGATGCCCTGTCTCATCGAGGAAAAGAAGGATCGGCCGCGACTGGTTTCGGTCGTATCGCGTTGCCAACGTATCAAAACCGTCAGGACTCCCGCGAAAGAGATGGCGTTGATCGCGAAGGTGCTCCAGATTCCCAGCAAAGCAATCAGCACGCCGCCGATGGCTGGGCCAACGGCGCGGGCGAGGTTGAAGCTGATGCTGCCCAGCCCCACCGCTCGACTGATTTGCCAGCGCGGAACCAATTCCGGGATGGCGGATTGCCAAGTCGGGACGTGCACGACCATGCCCAATCCGATGATGAACGTCATCGCGAGCAGTCCCCAAGCGGTGATGACTCCGGTGGCGGTGCTAACGGCCAGCATCGCGGTGACGAACAACAGGATCGATTGCGTTCCAATCAGCAGATGACGCTTGTCGATTCGGTCTGCCAGAACGCCTGCTGGAATGGCCAGGAACACGATCGGCAACGCCATGGAAGTTCGGACGGCGGCAACCATTTCCGGTGTCGCGTCGAGTGTGGTCATCAGCCAACCGGCACCGACCTCGTGGATCCACGTCCCCAAGTTGGACGCCAAGGATGCGATCCAGAACAAACGGAACATCGGTTGACGCAGCGGCTCCCAGGCGGATCGGCCGGCCGTCGGTGATCGCTGGCCGGCGTCCACCACGACGGAAGCGTAGGGCGAGGCGATCGGTCGGGATGAATTCAGGGACATGCAAATCTAACGCGGGAGACGATTTTGGAAGGGGAGGCGGGCTCGTTCGTCATGGTGGCAAAAACGCGGGGCGGATCGCTGCACGGACGTCCTCAGCGGTGGTAATCGCGCCAAAACGCATAGCCGGTCCCGTTTAAGGGAACGAGGCCGGATCCGAAACGAAGGTTCGCCACCGTGACACCCACCATGGGGTAGCGTCCTTCAGAGGCGTTCTTCCCTGACATGGCACCGGCCGATGATCGAGCTGACTCACTTACAAAAGCTTTATGACGATACGATCGCCGTCAAGGACGTGACGGTGTCGATCCCTGCTGGGGTGATCTGCGGCTTGGTCGGGCCCAATGGTGCGGGGAAAACGACGACCTTGCGATGCATGGCGGGGTTGTTGCCCGCCACTGCCGGCGAGATTCGAATCAACGGATTTTCGCCCGATTCGGATCCGGTTCGCCACAAAAGAACAATTGCGTACGTGCCGGATGATCCGCCACTGTTTGACGACCTGACCGTCGGCGAACACCTGGACTTCGTCGCCCGTCTCTACCAAATCGAAGATCACCGACGAACGGCGATCGATTTGCTCGAGCGATTTGAATTGCTCGGCAAATACGACGCGATGGTGACCTCCCTATCGCGAGGCATGCGGCAGAAGTTGGCGGTTGCATGCGCGTACCTGATTCAGCCGCAAGTGTTGTTGTTGGACGAGCCGTTGACCGGGCTGGATCCTCCAGGCATCCGTGTTCTATTGCAATCAGTCCGTGAGTTTGTTCGGACTGGACGCACCGCGATTGTCAGCAGTCACTTGTTGGCGATGATCGGCGACGTCTGCGATCAAGTTTGGTTGCTGCAGGACGGATTGGTGCGATACCACGGGACGACGACCGGATTGCGTCAAGAGTTCCCGGAAACCAATTCGTTGGAAGACGCATTCTTTGCGGCGATGAAACCCGTCGTGAAAAGCGACGCGGGCATCGACGAAAGCACTGTGGTCATGCCCGGCGTTCCGAGCCTGGAACCGTCATCGTTGGGAGCCCCGCTGGATCAAGTGACCGCGAATCCGGTTGCGCCGAGCGTGACCAACATCTCATGACCACGTCAGGATTCACATCCGTTCGTGGCGGTCGACGGAAACGGCTGAGTGATTGGTTGATTCCGGACGATTCGCTCGATGGGCTGCGATATTTGTCGCGAGCCCAGTTGCGATTCCGTGTGGCGCGGTTTTGGAAGCGGATGTTCTCGCCCCGCCAAGCCATCGCGTCGATTCTTTCGATCGTGTTCATGGCGTTGTACTTGGTGGCGGGCCTCACCCTGCTCTCGCGCCGGGAAGCCAACGACCCCGAGCAACTGCGTTTGTGGTTGTCCGGCGGGATGGTGCTGTACGCGCTGTATCACACCGTCAAACATCTATGGTCGAAACCAACGCCGGAACCGGATGCCGTCACGTGGACCGATGCCGATCGTTTGTGGTTGGGCGGTGGGCCCGTTTCGCGACGCACGATGGTGTTGCGTGAAGCGATGTCGTCGATCCCATCGTCGCTGGCCAAAACCGCGTTGCTCGGCGTGGTGCTTTGGCGTGACGCTGAATTTTTGCCATTGCTGTTGGCAGGAGTCTGCTTGGCGTTGATCGCTTTGGAACTGATTCGTCGCGTCATCACACATGGCATCGATGCTATGCGACCGAGCGAACGGCGATTTGGTTGCATCATCAGTTTGGTCGTGGGTTTGGCGATGGTCGTTCAGCTGGGCATTCAAACTTGGCAATCCACGCCGTCCGGAAGTGATCCGGTGATTTACGTCCTATCAGCGATGTCCGAAGTCGGAAACTACGCGGGATCCACGGCGATCCAAGCGATGGCGTTTGCTCTGTTGCCAGCCGCATCGGTCGCGGCTGCTGCACCGTGGAGCGTCTTTGATTCACTGCCGCCACTGGTATCGCTTGCTTTCATGACCATGATCGCGATCTCGGTGATTTGCGTTTTGGCGGAGATGCTGGTCCGAGTCGACGCGTGGTCCGCGAAACGGCGGATTGAAACAGAACGACGTCGACTGAGGCTGATGGAAAGCAACGTCGCAAACGGTCGATCGTCGGCTGACGAGTTTTTGTCGCGTCCGACACAAGTCACACGGATTCAGCGTTTTGGCGATTGGTTGGCCAAGTGCTTGCCCGAACGCCATCGTGGGATGTCGGGGTTGGTCGTGCGGCAACTGCAATGCGTCCGTCGATACCTGCCAAACGTGATCGTCAGTTTCGCGATTCCGATGGCACTGTCTCTTTCGCCTTTGCTCACCGATCAAACGACCAAGCAGTGGGTGTTTGTGATCGGCGGAATCGCACTGAGTTCGTTGTTGCTGGCACCGCCAGCATTGCAGATTGATTTTCGCCGCGATTTAAAACGGATGTTCTTGGTCCGCTCGCTGCCGCTAGGGAACGTCGCGATGTGCGTGGGAATGCTGAGTGTTCCTGTCGTGATCACGGTGTTGTTCCAGTGGAGCACGCTGGCACTGGGAGCATGGTTTGCGACTCCGTCGATGTGGCAAACCGTTTGGTTGTTCCTCGCGTTGCCTTCGCTCGCTGTGGTGACGTTTGCGGTGGAGAACGCATTGTTTCTCGCGTTCCCGCATCACGTGCACGCACAGGGAATCGCGATGGTCATCCGTGCAAAGATCACGTTCCTGTGGAAAGGACTGATGCTGGCCGTGGCGCCGATCGGATTGATCAGCTACGTGATGTTCTGCGAACGAGTGCTGCCGACTTTTTGGGTTGGCCCCGCGGCGTTCGGTGGAACGTTGCTCGCCGTTTGGAGCACCGCCGCGTTTGCCGGTTGGGTGTTGGTGCGGTGTTGGCGCCGGTTTGATCCGTTGATCGATACACCGCCGGAGTGAATCTGCGTGCTTTCGCCGTTGGCTTTTCGTTCGACGGGATTGGAAGCCGATCGTACGGTCACGCAGACTTCAGCACATCGAGGCTGAGAGCTAGTTCAACGAGTCGCTATTGAAGGAGAATCCGCCGAAGGGAACGATGCCGTAGATGCCTTCGGTGAAGACTTGGCGGACAAAGTCGCCGAACACGGTGATCGGACGATCGGGAATGACGATCACGTCTCCATCGCGAACCCAGATCTCATCGGCGGGAGTCGGACGTTTGCCGCGGATGGCTCCGTTGAGGTCCAGCATGGTGCTGATCATTCGCCAATCTTCCGCCCGTCGGAACACGATGACCTGACGCAAGTTGCCATCGGGCAGGTGACCGCCCGAGGCCGCGATCGCACCGAGCACCGTTGTCGGTGTGGTGATCTCTTGGCGTCCAGGCAGTCCGACTTGTCCAAGCACGTACACAAAGTGCGGTGCTTGTTGAGTCAGGATCGGTTCGACTTCCAATCCAACGACGACTTCCGCGTAACGCAGATTGATTTCGCGTTTGAGTTGCTCCAACGTGAACCCTTGCACGCTGACTTGGCCGATGCCGGGCAATCGAATGTGACCGTCGGGCATGACCGTCGTCGTGATGGCTTGCGCGGTGAACCCGCCCAATCCACCAACAGCGGCACGGATGTCTTCTGCCAAGGTGTTGGTGCGAACCGGTGTGACGTCGATTGCGGGATCGTCGTAGAACGCTTTGTATTCGCGTTCCAATAGGTCTCGCAGTCCCGGGACTGTCAGTCCGGCCGCTTGGACTTGCCCGAGCAAACGCACCGTGATCGATCCATCGGGTTGAATCAGCAAACCGCTTTCCAGCGTTCCACGATCCAAGTCTTCGTCGGCGATGGATTCAATCGAAACTTGGTCGCCGGGCATCAAGCGATATTGGCCCGCGTCTTGTCGACGAGTGACCAAGTAAACCATTTGAAGTTGGTCGCCGGGACGAACATGGTATTTCGCCAGGTGTCGCAAACGTGCGGGACCGGTGTAGCCGCCGGGGCCGTATTTATCGAAGTCCATTGGCTTCATGTCTTGCCAACGCGCCTCACTGCCGCACGCGGTCGCGCAGTCGACGCCCAGCATGCATTTGGGGCAACCATAGCCTTCTGCGGTCAAAACCATGTGCGTTCCACACGAACCGCATGGCCCACATGCACTTTGCGAACCCATGCCATTCCAAGCTGGTGCATGTGCAACGTTTGAATGCGTGACGACCGTGTGCGACGGAACGGGAACACGTTGCGAATGGGAAGCAGGTAGCAGCTCACCCGGACGCGATTGTGCATGTGTGGTTTGGACTTGCAAGGAACAAAGCCCAGCCACGAAGAGAGCGGCGGCAATGTTCATCGATTGCGGAGTGATCGATGAAAGACGAGAAATCAATCGCATGGTCTTACCACCACTTTTTTAGTTGAGGCAAGAAACGTGAACTGTTTCGAGTCGGTTGTTGAGTTGGTTCTGATGCTTCAGCAGGACTTGATTCTTGGACAGGGAGCGATTGTCCAAGCGCCGCCGTTGCGGGCGGAGTGTTCATCAAACGGTAGCTGGCCGGTTGAGCGTGGACCGGAACCGTTGTCGAAACGTTCTTTGCGTTCATTGATCCGGAGTTGTTCTGTGCGTTTCCCGTTTGTGCTGGGATGACACTTCGCGAGACCGATGCAAACTGTTGCGGCGACATCGTGACCACGTCGGGTGTGCGTCGAGTTTGTGCTTGCGACCGAATTGGAGCACCCTTCAAGACCGTGGTGGCGGCGGGCGATAGCGATTCGATTTGGTTGAGTTTTTGAAGCACGTTGACGTCGTACCGCAGCGTCAGCGAATGCTGCAACGCCCAGGTGGCTTCTTCGATCAAGCCAACGTCGGCCAAGTGGAACCCCAGTTTGGCAACCAAGTCCGGATTGTTGCTTTGACCTTGCACAGCCGCTCGACGTAGACAGATCGCGGAAGGTCCCGGCAGCTGAGTGGCTTCGCCTCGACCGAGTCGGATTGCGGCGAGCAAGTCCATGGCTTGTGCGGCGAGCAAGCTTTGGGCGGCGACTTCGCTGAGTTCCATTCGGGCCAAATCGAGGTAGCGATCAATCGCCTCGGTGGCCGTGGGAATCGTTTGCGTTCCACCATCCGTGCTTTCGACCAACATCTCGGTGTACCAACCAAGCTCATCTTTCGGAGCAGATTGATAGTTGGGATGCGAAGGTGCTGCCGCTCGTCCGCGACGTGGTAGGCCTTGTCGGACGACGGGAGTTCGGTGCGATCGAGCGAGACGTGCGATCGATTCGGGATCATCCGTGGCGTACGGGCCGACGAAATCTTGTGCCTCGTTCAAAGCGTCTCGTCCGGCTTGCAAGCGTCGGACGGCGGAGCGCGATGGAGCGGTGGCGACGGCTTGCCCTGATTCAATCGCGGAACGCGAACGGGTGTGCTGGTCGTGCAAGTCGATCGCTTCGGCGGCCAAGTGCAGCGTTTGCCAAGCCGATGTCTCAGCGGATGCGTAGGCTGCGGAACTGTATTCCACCTCGGCTTGTTGGAAGTGCTTCCAAGCTTGATCGAGTTTCGACTTGGCCGTTTGAGTCGCCAGGAACATGCCTGAAGCAGCAGCCGGTGGTGTCACGGGAGCTTTGGCTTGTTCCATCGCACGTCGTTCGGCGATCACTTCGGCAAATCGTTGAGCGGTTGATTTGGCGGCTGCAACCTCTGCCGCTGGTTGCGACGATGGTTCCGCCATTGGCAAACGTTGAGGTCTTGCACCTGCGCCGGGCTTGTTCGGTTGGTTTTGTCGAGGCGTGCTGGTCGCGTCATTGGTCCGAGTTGGTGGACGCATTGCGATGCGAGGTGCCTCGGTTGGTTGAGGTTCTTCGCCGACCGCAACGGGGTGGAACGACTCAAAGCTGTTTTGATGGGGGCCGACCGGGGTTTGGCCCGAGAAACCGGCTGGTTCGGCGGCCGGAGACGTGGCGAGCGGCGTCAACCAATTCGGCGGCGCTTCCAGGGTGGGCTGTTTGACGATTGTCGAGCCTGATTGCGGAAGCATCAGCCGAGCGGTAGCGACACCGGTGCCTGCGGCGACGCTGGGAGACGCGGCGACCTTAGAAGCCGTGACGAATTCGTCGGCGGTCGAAGTTGCCGTTCCGGTGACGAATTGATTGGTCCGAGTCGTCTGCGCAAACAAGGGTTGGGCCAGCAACGTCAGCGTTGCCAAACCGAAGATCGCGAGCATCCGAGATCGCCGTCGCTGCCGACCGCGGGCACGGCAACTGGCAGTGGCATCTGAATGGCGGTGGGGACGCAACATAGGACTCGATCAACAGCGGGATGATGTTCGACACACTGGTCATCGGGTCATCCCGGGTCCGATTGTGATGATTTTGCCTTCCGAACGAATCCCAACAGTTGCAGCGGTGGGACAAGCGGCAAAACCGTTACAAGTTCACGAAGCCTACGGATTTCCGAGGCTTGGGGGGTTTCATGACGTAGGGTTTCACAGATGATTCCGCCCCCTGCTCTCCAACTCTCTTCCAAACCTCATGACGCGTGATGTAAACGGCCAAAACCGAGCGAGCGATCGCTTCTATGCGAAGCATCGTGACCGTTTGAAGGCTGTCGTGGTGATTCTTCGCGACGACGTAGTAAAGGAATACGAATGCGAATTAGCTGACCTGAGCCAAGGTGGTTGCGCCATTCGGGCCAAATTGGGTGAGGATTCGAATGTCACCATTGCCGTGCTTCGCATCAATGCGCCAACATTGGGAATCGAGCTGGAGGTCGCCGGCCGGCTTTGTTGGAATCAACAGACGTCGGTGGGATCGAACACCTTCGGATTCCGTTTTCGTCGCTCCATTGATTTGGATTTGATCGATCGGATGGTGGATGAGGGCCTGATCACGCGTCGCGAAGAAGAACGGATGCAGGTCGGAATGCCTATTCAGATTCGGCGTGCGCACGGCAAATCAGAGGTCAGCGATGTAGTGCTCGAAGATTGCTCGGCATCTGGCATGCGAATCACATTGGTCGGACAAGTTGAGCCGTCCGAACGATTGTTGATCAGCACCCCATCGGGCGTCAGCGGCACCGTGACGGTCATCTGGCTTCGACAGAGTGAAGATGATCGCTGCGAATGCGGATGTGTCTTCCAGAATCTCCGATCGGCTCGCGCGATCAACGATGAACTGAACCAAATCTTGGTTTGACCGCGATCACGGTTGATCGCGGATTATCAAAGTATCGCTGAGCGTTGCTTGGTTGGGTTCTCGATCGAAAACGATCAACGTTTCGACCGATTTGCCATGTGCTGAGCGTACTCTTGGATCGTGACGCGACCGTCGCCGTTGAAATCCGCGCCGGCGGGACTGAGCAACATCGACTTCCATTCGGTCGACGTTAATGCTCCGTCTTTGTTGCTGTCATATCGACCGATGATGGTCGCGGCGTATTTCAGTTCCTTTTCCGTTGGCGGCGGACCATCGGCGGCAGATGAATTGCTGGAACGACCGGAGCTCGAACCCGAGCTGGTCGACCGTGCGGTGGAAGAAGAGCCTGGTGCCGCACGGCCAATTGGAGCGTCCGTCGCAACGGCACCGTCGTCCACACCTCGGCGAACTTCGGTTTGCGTGATCACACCGTCTTGGTTTTGGTCCCAACGGTAGTATTCCTCCACGCGATCAGGTGTCCAATCGCTCGTGTACTCGTTCATCGAGACTTGTCCGTCGCGATTGAGGTCCCGTTGAGCAAAGAAGCTCGGCATACCTTCAGCCATCCCTGGTCCCTCAACGCGGTAAGACTTGCGTCCACCAAAATCGACTTCAACAATTTCGCGATCATCGTCATCGTCTCGGCGGCGGTCATCGCGACGATCGTCTCGACGTTCTTCTTCGTTGCCACGACGGACGGCTTGACGAGTCGCCAGCTCCATTTCGGAAAGCTTGCCATCGCCGTTGCGGTCAAAGTCCATCGGATTTCCCCAGAAGCGGCTGGAGATTTCGTCTTTTCCAAGCTGGCCGTCCTTGTCGCGATCGTAACGAGACAAAACTTCACGTGCGGACTTGCGATCTTCATCGGTGGTGGGCGTGGCCATCATTTCAGCGGCTGGGCCGAAACCGGGAACCAAGACAGGATCCGCTTCCAAACCAAAACCCGGGACCAACATTTCCAATTCCATGTCGTCCGTTTCGCGGCTGCTGCGACGATCATTGTCGCCGCGGGAGTCACCACCGCCTTCGCGTTCTTCACGCATTTTTTCAAACGCACTGCTGAATTTCGACAGTGGAATTGGACGACCGGCTTTGATGCTGGAGTCGGACGCCGCGAGTCGTTGAATCAGGAATCCGGCGGGGCCCTCTTGTTCGTCGGGATCCAGCGTGCCGTTTCCGTTGCGGTCCAACCGTTGCAGCATGCTGGACGGATCAAATCCACCACGTCCGCCACCTCCTCCTCGGTCACCGCCGCCGCGTTCGCCGCCACCACGACCGCCACGGTCTCCTCCGCCACCGCGTTCACCACCGCCACCGGGGCCTCCGCGGCCGCCTCGATCGCCACCACCGAATCCGCCTCCGCCAAACCCACCTCGCCCCGGAGGCTGAGCGGCGGCCGGCAGCGACATCAGAATGGCAAGAGCGGGGATGAGCAGCAATCGAATTGAGAGTGGGCTCGTGAACATGGCAAAGTCAAAAATGACGAGTGAAAGCGTGAAAAGAGAGGCAATGGCCACCAGATTCGACTCGCTGAGCAAATTGGGCCGAGCGAATCGGATCGGGTTTTAGCCTACATGGTTTCAACCCTTTGGCACCACAAAAGTTTCGATTCCGGCGTCGGGTGGCTTTCTCTGCCGAGATTTTTGGAGGAATCCCCGTTTGGTGGCCGGAATCCTCCGTTCTCTTCGAGGAAACCGGCTCTACCTGGGGAAACAGGCGTCTTCTCCAGCCATTTCGCGAAATCTCAGGCTGAGACAAATCGACCTGCGAATCCGACTTTCGGCGAAATGACAAATTCTCCTAAAGTCGCGACTCGGAACGGTCGAGCGTGGTGCTCGGCCTGACGTGGGTGCTTTCCATCTTCCCGTGGCTTTGGCTGTGTTTGCCCGACTGAATTGTCCTCGAGTGAACGAATGCGATCGGGCCTTCATGGTGCGATGGTTGTTGGCTGGCGTTTGCACGTTCCTGTTCGCGGCTGGGATTGGTTCGGAAGCCGTCGCGCAACAAGCCGAGCCCAGCATCGTTCGCCCGAATGATCCGCTGCCCAGCAAGGCGACCGTTTCCGATCCCGAAGTGCTCGACCGAACGCCGGTTCAAGCCTTTGGCGGTCCCGAAAATTTCGACGCACCCGAACCGACCGACCGCAAACCGCTCGACTTCATCGCCGGTGGGCCTGATGAGTGGACCAGCCCCGAGGGGTTGGCCGGCAGTTTGCAAGTCATGCTGCTGCTCACGGTGCTGTCGCTGGCACCCGCGATTTTGTTGATGACGACTTGTTATGTCCGCATCATCATCGTGCTGGGTTTGCTGCGACAAGCCATTGGGCTTCAGTCGTTGCCGCCCAGCCAAGTGATGACGAGCGTCGCGTTGTTCATGACTTTGTTCGTGATGACGCCCGTTTGGACTCGCGTCTACGACGATGCGATCAAGCCGTACACCGATCCCGAAGTTGAGATGACGTTGGAAGAGGCATTCGAAAAGGGTGCCATTCCGATTCGCGAATTCATGGCTTGGCAGATTCGCGAAGCTCGCAACGAAGACGATGTGGTGTTGTTTTACGGATACATGGATCCCGACGCCGTCGTGCCCAGCACGTTTGATGATGTGCCTCTGCGAGTCCTCTTGCCCGCGTTCATCCTGAGCGAACTGAAAACGTCGTTCCTGATGGGCTTTCAAATTTACTTACCGTTCTTGATCGTCGACCTCGTCGTCGCCAGCGTCACGATTTCGATGGGGATGCTGATGTTGCCTCCCGCCGTGATCGCGTTGCCATTCAAACTGCTGCTCTTTGTGTTGGTGGATGGATGGCGTTTGGTGGTGGAAATGTTGATGAACAGCTTTGGGACAATGGGATAACGCGCCGTGTTTGAAGCATCTGACGCAATCGATTTGGTTCGCGAAGCCTTGTTGGCCGCTGTTGTCTTGGCATTGCCGATGCTGGCGGTCGGTATGCTGGCTGGTCTGGGAATCGGTCTGATTCAAGCACTCACCCAAATTCAGGATCAAACGGTTTCGTTTGTTCCAAAGATCATGGCGATGGCTGCGGTCTTGATCGCCTGTTTGCCGTGGTTGATGTCTCGGATGGTCGAGTTCACTCGGCATGTCTTTGAAGACGCGGGTGGTTTGTAGCGATGCAAGCCTTCGTCGATTGGATTTTCAATCACTTGGTGCTCGGCACGCTCGTGCTGACTCGTCTGGGGATGTTGCTGATGGCCATGCCGGCGATTGGCGTGGGAGTCCCCAAACGCATCCGAGCTTTGTTGGCATTGATTTTAACGGCGATCTTGATGCCGACTTTGGCCGCGCACTGCGATCATCCTTCGATGCCGACGATTGACAACCTGCCGGAGTTGGCGGTCGCGATTGGACGCGAAGCATTGATTGGAATGTTGATCGGTGCGACGACTCAAATGGTGATCACCGGTTTGCAATTGGCCGGGGAAGCCATCACCAGCACCGGAGGGATGCAGTTGGGTGATTCGATTGATCCGACCACGTCCAGCAGCATGCCCGCGTTGGCTCGGATGGTCGGCATGTTGGTCACGACGGTGATGTTGATCACGGGAGCCCACCGTGTGGTGCTGCGCTTATTGGTCGAAAGTTTTCAACACATTCCACCCGGCAACGTGCAGTTCACTGATTCGATGATGGACGCCGTGATTGTGGTGATGGGCAATTCCATGGCCAGCGGCGTGCGCGTCGCGGGGCCGGTGATCGCGGCGTTGTTGCTGGCGAACTTGGTGACTGGTTTGATCAGTCGCACGTTGCCACAAATCAATGTGTTGGCGATCGGGTTGTCGATCAACGCGCTGGCGATGTTGGTGGTCACCGCACTGACGATCGGTTCGGTTGCGTGGTTGTTCCAAGAAGACTTGACGGCGAACGTCGAGCGATTGGCCTCGATTTGGACAACGCCTGATGTCTGATTCCGGTGGAGATAAGAAACACTCAGCGTCAGAACGCAAACGCAGGCAGGCTCGCGAAAAAGGCCAGATCGCGAAAAGCCAGGACCTGACGTCTGCGACTCTGTTGCTGGCCGCGATCGGAGCTCTTTACGCCATCGGTGGAAACATGGCGGCTTATTTGTCGGGAGGCATTGAGCAAGCTCTCGGCGAAACGAAGCTGGCACCGATGACCAATCAGGATGCCACGCAGTACATGTTGCAGATCTCGCAACGCCTGGCGATGGCGGCCGTGCCGATGATGATCCTGATGTTCATCGGTGGCGTGTTGATCAACGTCTTTCAGTCCGGGTTGTTGCTGTCGACTGAGAAGTTGATGCCAAAGTTAAGCAACATCAGCCCGTTGTCCGGAGCCAAACGAATTCTGTCGCTTCAGGGCGTGATGCGATTGGTTTTTGGGATGTTCAAAGTCGGCATCATTGGCGGGATCGCGTACCTCGCACTTCGGGCTCACCACGGCGATGTGATCTCGATGGCGTCGCTTTCGGTGCCCCAGTTAGCCAAGTCGATGTTTGACACCTTGTTCGGCGTGTCGTTGTGGATCGGTGTTGGATTGTTTGTTTTGGCACTGCTCGAATATGTCTACCAGTGGTGGAAGACGGAACAAGACTTGATGATGACGGACCAAGAAGTCCGCGATGAGATGAAGGACACCGAGGCTGATCCGCAGGTCGCGGCTCGTCGTCGTCAAGTGGCACGTCAATTGGCGATGGGCCAACTCGGATCCGAGGTTCCCAAGGCCGACGTGGTTGCCAGCAACCCGACCGAACTTGCCATCGCGATCAAGTACGATCCGTTGACGATGCCGGCTCCCATCGTGGTGGCCAAAGGTGCGGGCATGATTGCCCAGCGGATTCGCCGGTTGGCATTGGAAAACGGCATTCCCGTGGTGGAACGAAAAGAGCTGGCTCAGGCGTTGTACAAATTGGTCGACGTGGGTCAAGAAGTCCCAGCGGAACAGTACCAAGCGGTGGCGGAAATCTTGCGTTACGTCTATCAAATGCAAGGTAAGAAAGTTCCGCAAGCAACCGCAGCCTGATCCTGATGACATCTCCGATCCAACCTGAATTCTTCCACTTCCTCGAAGATCTCTCTGACAACAACAATCGAGAGTGGTTTGCGGAGAACAAGCCACGCTATGAGTCCGACGTTCGGGAGCCTGCGCTGGAGCTTATTCGACAGCTCGCCGTGCCGCTGAAACGATCCGCGCCAATGCTTCGCGTGATCGACAAGACGCAGGGTGGCTCGCTGATGCGGATTTACCGTGACACGCGGTTTAGCAAAGACAAGACGCCTTACAAGACCAACGTGGGCATCTCGATGAGACATGATGCGTGTTTTAGCGGCACATTGTCGAAAGACATCCACACGCCGGGCAGCTATGTGCATTTGTCCCCGGAAGAGTGTTTTGTGGGCATGGGCGTTTGGCGACCGCAACGGGAATCTCTCGCGGCGATACGGGCGGCCATCGCGGAAGAACCCAAGGTGTGGCTGCGGGCTCGCAATGCCAAGTCATTTCGCACGTCGTTTGAAATGGGCGGCGAACAGTTGAAGACCTCTCCGCGAGACTACGACCGCGACCATCCGATGATCGAGGATCTACGGCGGATCGACTTTGTCGGAATCGCGAAAATGAATCGGAAAGAGATCACCGGCAAAGACGCCGTCGCTCGGATCACTCAACTGATTCGCGATGCACGTCCGCTGATGCGGTTCTTATGCGACGCCGTCGACGTTCCTTATTGAACCGTTTTGTCACACTTTTTGACTTCGTTTTTAGAAACTGGGGTTGCGACGGTTTTGGCGGAAAAGCGATAGCTGATTCAACGTTGAATTTTCTGAATCGTAGTACGTGGAGCGTTCTCAATGCCCCGTTTTGAAATGTCGCCTTTTTCGCGTCGACTAACTGTTTGCGTTTGTTTGTTCGTTGGCAGCCAGTGCATGGCCGCCACGTCCGCCTCTGCGCAAGGGGCGGAGCCGGGTGCTTTCTCAAAGATGGCTCAGACACTCAATCCCGCAAACTGGAAGATGCCTTCGATGCCGAAGGCACCTGCTTTCCGCATGCCAAGCTTCTTGGTTCCCAATGAGGATCAAGATCGGATTGTGGAACGCAAGAATGGTTTGATGACGGATGTCAAAACCACCGCTTCCAAGTCTTGGCAGCGTACCAAGGAAACGTTCAACCCAGCTCGTTTGAACCCGATGAACATGTTTGCTGGGACGGGAACCGAAACGAAGCCGAATTCGCAATCGGATTCGCCTGGTTTCTTCAGCTCCATGTTTGGTGCTCCTCAAGCCGCACCCGGTCCGGAAGAACGCGTTGCCAACGTCAATGACTTTCTAGATCTAGAACGTCCTTGACCGATTGGTCACCAAAAATCCTTTCTTGCGTGTTGGGATTGAGTGGAGGATGATAGATGAGACGGTTTCGAACTGGTCTACTTCTCTCATTGAAAACGATATCTGATGGCACTGCCTCCCTGGACGGTGGATTTGTTGCGACGCGGCGTTGCCGACTTGGCCCGGCAAGCGACAGACCCGGAGACCGCACAAAACCTCAAGGACCAAGCGAGCAAGTTGGTCGAGGAACTTCCTCGTGTGGCTCGCGAAAAGGTCGACACGATCCTGAAGCAGGCCGAAGCAAGTGCCGCACCCTTTCGCGATGCTTGGGCTGGAACATCAGCCTTCCAAGGCCCGCAGTCTTTGATCAACGGATCTGGGAATTTGTCACATGAACGCGGCAGCGGCGTGGCCGTCGATCCATCCGTCTTGGCCGCCGCGGCACCGTATCTGATGGGCGATTGCAGCCTGTCTCACGATCGTCGAAACACCCAGCCGGTCGAACGCTTCCTTAGCGAGCCTTGTGGCACCGATGTGCAGGTGCTCGTTGTCAATTCGTTTGATGCGGGATTGAGTTTGATCGGGCAATGCGGGCGACGGGCCGGACGCATTTTGGTGCCACGTTGTTGTGCGGTGCCTTTGCGGAGCGGAAGTCCGGCCTGCTTGGCCGATGAACTGCAACGTTGGACTGGCGGTGCGGTTCGCGAAGTCGGCACGAGCGATGGCATTCAAGAGTCTGACTTGGTCGACGCGATGGGCGGTTGTCCCAGTCGATCGTTCGGTGGTCAACGAACAACAACGTTGGTGCGTTTGCCAAAAGAGTGTTGCACGCTGGATGTGGAGTCACGTCGCAAACACGGAGTTTCGGAGATCGTTGTGGCACCGTCGGCGCGATTGCTCGGAACTTCTACCGAAGGTTGCTGCAGTGCGGCAGGTTTGATCCGAGCGGGTGCCGATGCGGCGTTGATCGGTGGCGGTGTTTTGACGGGAACACCCGGCATGGGAATTCTCATCGGACGCACGGAATGGATGAAGGTGTGGAACGAGGACCCACGAGTTTCCATGTTGCAGGCTCCCGATGCGATGGCCGCCATGCTGAACGCGGCGGCTTTGTTGGCTTGTGATAACAATTTGCCGGTGGATCGTTTGATCGCGGCTAGTGAAAGCAATTTGCAGGACCGCGCCGAACGGTTGGCGACTCAGTTGTCGGGCATCGACGGCGTGACGTCTGCTGTCGTGACGCAGGACAGTGCGACGATGCCTCTCGAGTCAGGCAAGCTTCCGTCGCGACGAGTTCTGGTGCGAGTCAACACGTCCAGTCCCGCGGTGGTCGTCGAGCGATTGACGAAAGGCGACACATGTCTGTTAGTCGAACCATCGGATGATGGTGTCGCGATCGATTTGCGATGGGTCACCCCGGATCAACAAGCAAAAATCTCGCAACTATTCGCGGCTGCGATTCACTGATTTAGCCAGCTGTCTCGAGGTCACTCACGCGATCGCTCGATCGCGTTGTTTCAACACGAGAACACTCAGATCAATCCGCTGAGTGTTTTCAGCGAGAGGGCGATCACGACCGCCAATCCGATCCAGGCCAACACTTTGATTGGCCAAGCGACGTCTTTGCGATCCAAGGTGTGCAATTGCCAAACGATCACACCAGCGAGCAGCGGAAAGCAAAGGACGGTCAACGACTGTGCGATGACGATGAAGCTGACCAAGTCAACTTCCGTCAGTGCAGCGAGGCTGGCGACGGCCCATCCGGCGAGCAATGCCGCGATTGTGGCTCTTTGAACCGGTCGCGATGAGACTCGGCAGTCCGTTCCAATCGCGTCGCAGAAAACGACGCCGCCAATCAACGCGTTGACCAGGAAAGAACTGGCCGCTCCCGCGAAAATACCGATTGAAAAGACGATTCGAGCCCACGATCCAAACAGTGGTTCGAGCGAAAGGGCAACAACGGATGCGTCGGTCAGATCTGCGGGTGCGATGTTGCCGTGCAGTGCCGTGGCGGCCGTGACATAAATCATTCCGGTGATCAGCGCCAGGGATGAGATGCCAACGAAGACATCGACAAATCCAGTCGACAGATTTTCGCGTTTCCAACCTTTTTCTTTGACTTGGTAGGACTGGTAGAACGCTCCCGCGACCGAGAATGTTGTTGCGACCAATGCCGCCATGCTCAACCACGCGATCGATGCGTTGTCTGTACTCGCGACTGCCTCCGCATCGCTTGTCAGCGTTGGTTCCGGAGCTGGGAGGCTTGGGATCAATCCGCCGATCACATCGCCCCAGTTAGGCGCTGATGCGAACATGCTGGCACCAAACGACAAGACCATTGCACCGACGAGGAACGCCATTGCACGTTCGATCCATCGATACAGATCACGCCGGCCGAGCCACACAAGTGCGATGATGCCTCCGTTGAAAAGCAACAAGCCCGATGCGCGTCCGAGTGTTGACCATTTGTTCACGGTTTCGTGGCCAATGAATCCGCTGACTGCCATCCACATCGCGTTGTTGTTGGATGCTTGAAACAACGTGATCGCGATCAACAGCGACAATCCGACGACCCAGGCGGCCCAGCGTCCAAAACGATCGGCAACCAGACCGCACAAAGTATTTTCTTTGCAGACACCAATCGTCATCGCGGCGGCGGTCATGCCGATCATCAGAATTCCCGCGAGCGGGACAATCCAAAGCAAATCAAAGCCTTCTCCGCAGGCAACGCGGCTGGCGCTGACGATGCTGCCGGGCCCAAGAACGACGGCCGCGACGACGATGGCAGGGCCAATTCGACGGTATCGTTTCCAACCACTCTCGTTTACTGCTACCGGCTGTGTCACAATGAAGCCTTGTCGATGAACAAATGATTTGTTAGCCGCCACATGCGACCGCCAATGTTGAACAAGATCCTAGCCGCTGACCGCTTCGAAATGGGGCTCTGGGTGGGCCGAAATGCTGCCGACTCGATCCGAATGGCTCTGAGTGAGTTCGGTCATGCCAATATCGTCGTTGCAACGGGCGCTTCCCAGTTCGAAGTTTTGGCCTCTTTGGCCGAACAACCCGGCATCGATTGGTCGAAGGTGACCGGTTTCCATCTGGATGAATACGTTGGTGTATCGCCGGATCATCCCGCATCGTTTTGCAAATACCTTCGCGAACGATTTGTTGAAAAGGTTTCGCCGGGAGCGTTTCATTACCTTCGCGGGGACGAAGATCCTGCGGAAACGATGAAACGAGTTGGCGATCTGTTGCGGCAAACTCGAATCGACGTGTCCTTGGTGGGAATCGGTGAGAACGCGCACCTTGCGTTCAACGACCCGCCGGCTGATTTGACCACGACCGAACCGTATTTGCTGGTGGATTTGGACCAACGTTGTCGTGAGCAACAAGTTGGCGAAGGATGGTTCTCATCGCTCGAGGAGGTCCCGACGCAAGCGATCAGCATGTCTGTTCAGCAGATCCTGAAATCGCGGCAGATTTTCTGTTCGGTCCCGGATGCCCAGAAAGCCGAAGCGGTCGCGAAAACGTTGGCGGTTGTCAACGATCCGATGGTCCCCGCGTCGGCTCTTCACCAGCATCCCAACGCGACGCTGATCATCGACATCGCTTCGTCGGCCGAGCTGAATCGCGACGTTCGAAATTCGATGGAGCCTGGCAGTTGAACCACGTCGATCTTCAAGTCAACGGCTATGCCGGCGTGGACTTCAACGGGAACGAACTTTCAACCGAGCAGGTTCAGCACGCTTGTGACGTCATGCGTTCGCACGATGTCGATCGGTGTCTGGCCACGGTGATCACGGATTCGATGGATGCCATGTGCGCTCGGATCAGCCGAATCGCTGATGCCATTGAAGCGGACAATGACATCGCCAAGACGATCGCGGGAATTCATGTCGAAGGACCGTTTTTGTCGCCGTTGGATGGCTACGCGGGGGCTCATCCAAAGTCAGAGATTCGTGCGGCGACGATCGAGGATGCTGGGCGATTGCTGGACGCGGGCCGTGGTCACGTGCGTTTGGTCACGCTTGCACCGGAGCAAGATCCCAACGGCGTCACGACGCGTTGGCTGCATGACCGCGGAATCATCGTCGCGGCGGGACATACCAACGCGAGCCTGGATGAACTTGACGTCGCGATTGATTCGGGATTGTTCATGTTCACGCACTTGGGCAACGCATGTCCATCACAGGTTCCTCGTCATGACAACATCGTGCAGCGGGTTCTTTCACGAGCTTCGCGGTTGTCGATCAGTTTCATTGCCGATGGATTTCATATCCCAATGATGGCCCTGGGCAACTATTTGCAGTGCGTGCCTGAGGAGAACATCGTCATCGTTAGCGACGCGATCAGTGCGGCTGGATTGGGACCGGGTACGTATGCGTTGGCGGGCCAGAACGTTCATGTCGATGACGACGGCGCGGCATGGGCGGAGTGTCGAACGCACTTTGCCGGATGTGCAACTTCCGTTCAAACGATGGCTAAAAAGCTGCGCACGGAATTGAAGATCGACGAGGCCCGCATCCGAGCTTGGACGTGCACCAACCCGGCACGGTTGCTGGCGGGCAAGTAATTGCCGATCGCCGGTTTGGAATACAATTCGCCAAGCGATTTTACGAGCGAATGACTTCGGGAGCGTTGATCAATTGGGCACCGTTGCCGTCGTTGAAGTAAACGCGGTTTCGTCCCATGTTCTTGGCCGAATAAAGGGCCTCGTCGGCTCGGCGAACGATCGGACCGATGACCAAGTCTTCTTGTGGCGTGCTCAGGCCAACGCTCAGTGTGACTTGCAATTCGGCTGAGCCCGCATCGATGGGATCGTTGGCGATGCGGTCTCGCAGTTTGTTGACCTTGTCGGCAGCAGCTCGAATTGGCAAATGCGTCAGGATAGCGAATTCTTCGCCGCCAAATCGCGACACGATCTCGGCGTCTTGCAATCCATGGCCGAGTCGTTGCGAGATCTGTTGCAAGACCATGTCGCCGATTGGGTGACCATGTGTATCGTTGATCATCTTGAAGTGATCGATGTCCATCAAAATCAACGTGAACGACTTGCCACCGGCTCGGTAGGCCGAGAACAATTCGTCGAGTTTCTTGTCGAAGGCTCGTCGATTGAACAGACCCGTCAGACCGTCCGTGCGAGCTTCGGTGAGGTAGGACTGGATTTGTTCGGTTTGTTCTTCGAGTTGTTGCTCAGCGGCTTCCAACCGTGTTTGCAACTCGGTGTTCGTTGACATGATCTGATTGATCAACGTCACCATTCTCGCATCGCTGGCTTGTTGGTTTTCGTTGGCCCGGCCATTGCGAGCGGCGCCGGATCGCGACTGCTGCAAGCTGATCCTCATCGCGTCGCTGAGTTCGCCCAGTTCGCTTTGATAGTTCGAAACGTTGCCGGAGTACTCGTTGGTCCAACGCGACAGGCCTTCGAGCAAGCCCAGCATGCGTTGGCGCTCGTCCTCTTGAATGATCGGTCCTTGGGGGATCGCCGTCGCTACTTTGGCGCGTCGACGTCCGAGGAGGTAACCGATTGCAATCAAGACCGCGGCAAAAAAGAAACCGGCGGCGATCAATGACGGGTTCACGGCACAGCGGAGGGTTTCGAGGAAGCCCTCGGCAGTTGCCGAAAGCCACGGTTAGGAAGTCAAGCTGGATGTCGGATCATGCGATCCATTGGTGGATACCGGCGAAGCGATCATCTCGCCGCGCGCTATCACAACGAGTCCACTATCGGTCACTGTTAGCCCACGAGCACGATCCAGTGCCAGATCATATCCAATTTCCGTTTCTGGTGGGATTTGAACTCCCTTGTCAATGATTGCACGTCGAATGCGACTGTGCCGTCCAACGTTGACATCATCGAAAAGAATGCTGTCTTCAACTTGAGCGTAACTGTTGATGCGGCAGCCTGTGCCGATGATGCTCCGCCGAACGCAGCCACCGCTGATGATCGCGCCTTGGCAAACGATTGAATCGAGAGCTTCGCCGCGACGTGACGATCGACCTTCGCTTCCGAAGACAAACTTCGGCGGTGGCAGTTGCGGTTGGAAAGAGCGGATCGGCCACTGTCGATCGTAGAGATTCAATTGAGGATCGACGCCGACCAAGTCCATGTTGGCTTCGTAGTAGGCTTCGAGTGTACCGACGTCACGCCAGTACGCGTCTCGCTTGCGATTTTCATCGGTGAATGGAAACGCGAAAACTTGGCTGTCTTCGATCGCGCCGGGGATGATGTTTTTCCCGAAGTCGTGCTCGCTGTCGGGTTGAGTCGCGTCATCACACAATCGCTCGAACAAGAAACGAGTGTTGAAGACGTAGATGCCCATCGATGCCAAGCAGACATCCGGATCAACGAGAGTTGGACGCGGGTTTTCCGGTTTTTCCTGAAATTCCACCAACCGATTGTCGGTGTCGACCTGCATCACGCCGAACTGTCTCGCTTCCTCGCGACTGACACGCAAAGCGCCCACTGTAACATCGGCACCTTTGCGATGATGGAAATTGACCATCGATTCGTAGTTCATCTTGTACAGGTGGTCACCTGCCAAAATCACCACATACTCGGGTGCTTCCCGCTCGATCGCATAGATATTTTGGTAGACCGCGTCGGCAGTGCCTTGGTACCAATTGTCATCGATGCGTTGTTGCGGCGGCACAACGTCGATGAATTCACCCAATTCGCGGCAGAAGTAGTTCCGCCACGCCACGTTGATGTGCCGGTCCAGCGATTGAGCTTTGTACTGCGTCAGCAGCAACAATCGCCGCATATCGCTGTTCAGGCAATTGCTCAGTACAAAGTCGATGATGCGGTAGGCACCACCAATAGGGACCGCTGGTTTGGCGCGATCCCGTGTGAGTGGTTCGAGTCGTGAACCACGACCTCCGGCCAGAATCACAGTTACTGTTTGTCGCATCATTGGATCGTGGTTTCCTACCGCGTTGGGCATGTTGGCACCCGCAACATGTTCAGGCTGCATGCTAGCAAAGTCCCGTGAGGACTGTCGAGCGGAATTTAGTTTTCCCTCACCGGCTTGAAAGGGAGTTTCATGCGTCGATGTGGGTCAGCTTTCCTATTTTGACATTCGTCATAACGATCCTCTTCGCAAACACGATCGATTTGCGATCAGAAAGTCACGGTCGTCGCACCGGTGGCGCTCTCGTTGTCTGCAAAACGACCAAGCGATCAACGACGTCGTGCCTCGCAGACGACTCGATTGATCTGTCCTCCAGTGCCAGCACATCTCGGACCAGACCAGGTCACCGCATCGCCGGGGAGCGAAAGCGTTTTCGACAACTTGTCTCCGGTTCAAAGTGAACCAAATGGGCACCGGTCGCTGTAGTACTGCTCTCGAAAACTCATGGGAGCGTCCGCGATTCGGATGCGTGCAACTCATGGCAAATGTTTGGACGAGGTCGCGAAACATTGCGTTGACTTCGCCACGGTACGAGCGAAATATCACTCACCCGCCCATCCCCCTTTGGAGAACACTCTCACGATGCGTAATCAATGGAAACCAGTCAGTTTTGCTTTGGGAAGTTTGTGGGTCGCCACGCTGACCGCCGCCGTTGTGATGAGCCTGCCGGATGGGTTGCGGTCAGACGCGATGGCAGATCAAACGACCCCGCGAGCCGGTGCGATCT
>NZ_DDGH01000054.1:38103-73696 GCF_002337565.1 Rhodopirellula sp. UBA1907
TCAAACGCCCCCGCGAGCCGGTGCGATCGATCCGGGCCAAGGGCTCAACACGGCTCAAGATTTGTCGGCATCGTTTCGAACGGTTGCCGAAGCGATGCGTCCCAGCGTCGTCAGCGTCAGTTCCAAGACCACCGCGAAGGCAGTTGCGAGTCGATTGCCACCGGGACTGCGAAGCCAGTTGCCGCCTGGATTTGAAAAGTACTTTGAGGATCCGTCACAAGGCGGCCGTCAAATGCCCGAACGAGAAGGCCAGGGCAGTGGCGTGATTGTCCGAGAGGACGGATACATCCTGACCAACAACCACGTGGTCGAAGACGCCGACGAAGTTTACGTCGAACTGAGCGACGATCGTCGTTTGGAAGCGGAAGTGGTTGGAACCGATCCTGAAACCGATTTGGCCGTTCTGAAGGTCGAAGCCGATAACTTGCGAGCGATCGCGTTCGGTGACTCCGACGCCATTCAAGTTGGCGATTGGGTGCTGGCGATCGGCAGTCCCTTTGGATTGGATCAAACCGTGACGGCGGGCATCATCAGCGGAAAGAACCGCAACCGCCGGATCGTCAACAACGGCAACGGATTCGAGGATTTCTTGCAAACCGATGCGGCGATCAATCCGGGTAACTCAGGCGGCCCGCTGGTGAACTTGCGAGGTGAATTGGTCGGCATCAACACCGCGATCCTTTCGCGAAGTGGAGCGAGCGCAGGCATCGGATTCGCCATCCCGGTCTCGTTGGCTCGCCCCGTGCTGACATCGATCATCGAGTACGGCCAAGTGCGGCGTGGTTTCTTGGGTGCCCAAGTGCGTGACGTGACGCCCGAGTTGGTCGAAGAGATGGGTTTGAAGGTCAACGACGGTGCTTTGATCCAAGGCGTGTTGGACAAGCAGCCTGCTGCGAACGCGAATTTGCAGCCGGGTGACGTTGTTGTCAGTGTTGATGGAAAGAAGGTCCGCAGCAGTTCGCAACTGGTCAACTACATCGCCAGTCGCCCACCCGGGGCGAGCGTTTCGATGGTGATCAATCGCGATGGCGAAACGTTGACCAAGACCGTCAATCTGCAGGAACGAACCAGCGAAGCGATGGCGATGTTCAATGGCGGCAGCGTCCTGGGCGCAAAGCTTGAACCCATCACGCCCGAGTCCGCTCAACGCTACGGATACGCCGGGATGGATTCGGGACTGATCGTTGTCAGTGTGGAGGACGGCGGTATCGCGGATGAGTCTGGATTGTTGGCGGGCGACGTGATCGAGAGTGCCGGTGGCAACGCGGTCAGCTCCGTCACGGCTTTGCAAGCGATCATCACCGAAGCCAAACGGCAGGGCATTCCTTTGCGATTGATCATCCGTCGCGGGAATACACGAATGATCGTGCCACTGCAGTGATCGATCGACGCTGAATCGGAACGAATGCAAACGGACTGGTGGAAATCACCAGTCCGTTTTTGTTTATACTCCGAGCCATCTCATTTTCTTTCGGCTCTCGTTCGATCAGAAGCTTCGCTCATGTCTCACGCGCCCCATTCACCTTACACCCAACCGGTCCCCAATTCGCCGTCCGGTGGCTCGTCAAAGAACACCGTCATCATCGTCGCCATCGTTTCCGTGACGATGTTGTTGATGTGCGGCGGTGTTTTGGGGCTGGGGTACTACGCGGTCGAGCGACTCGCCAAGGAAATCAACGCGGTCAACTACGACTACATGATTGACGACGAAGAGACTCCTCATGCATTGATGTACGCGTTGTCAGAAAATGAAACCATCCGAGAGCAGGTCGGTGAGATTGAATCGATCGAATTCGCGGAAGAGCACAATGTTGACAATTCGCTCTACAGCGAAAATTATTTTTACCGTGTTGTTGGAACGGATGGCGACGCAATCGTTCGAGCGGAAGTCAGCGACAAAGAAGAGATTTGGTTTGACCGTGTGGATTGGGTCCCCGATGAAACCGATTTGGACACTCGCGTCGAACTCGAGACCATCCCGGTGCCGTTTGATTCGACGTCGTCACATGAGACTTACGAGTTGATCAAAGACGACGAAGCGATCAAAAGCGAAGTGGGGACGGTCAGCTATGTCAGTTACGACTGGGAACTCACCGATGAATACACCAGCATCGAGGACACCAGTTACGTCCTTCAGGTTCGAGGTGATGCCGGGAAGACTCATGTTCGAGTCGCATTTGATGACTACGACTACGAAACTCCCGAGCGAATCGAACTGATGAAAGATCCGGAGAACCCGGTGCTCATCTACGGCGAACCCGATAAAAAGTTGGAGATGCTGCGAAAGGGTCCTTCGCCGAGCGATCAGGATTTAGCCGAGTCGGAAGCTGAGGTTGCTGACCCAGACAGTTCGGAAAATACCGAAACCGGTGAGTGACACACCGTTGGTTTTCGAGGAGGGCTGTTTTCTTTGTGAGTCTGGTGTGGAGTGGTTTTGCCACAGAGTTCACAGAGATGGTGTTCGATGCAGTGCGTCGGACCAGAAAATCACACGCATCCCCTCTGTGATCTCTGTGGCAAAAAACTCTTCGAGCGAAGTGTTGAAACAGCCAACAAGACCTGAGGCTCAGCCTTGATAGGCGGAGGAGACGGCTTCGTGAACGATCTTGCCTTCGTGGATGTTGATCGCGGATTGAAGAGGACCGGTGTCTTGTAAGACACCAGACATTCCCGCCGCGGCAATTTTCGAGACCCATCGCATCGTCGCGTTGCACAATGCAAACGTGCTGGTTCGGCCAACGGCTCCGGGCATGTTCGCGACGCAGTAGTGGACGACTTCATCGATGATGTAAGTCGGCTCACTGTGAGTGGTTGGGCGACTGGTTTCGATGCATCCGCCTTGGTCCACGGCGACGTCGATGACGACCGCACCCGACTTCATGATGCGAAGGTCTTCGGCCCGAACCAAGTTGGGTGCTCGAGCACCGGGGATCAATACGGAACCGATCACCAAGTCGGCTCGTTCGAGTTGTTCGACGATGTTGTGACGATCGCTGTAGAGCGTGTTTACGTTGGCGGGCATCACATCGTCGAGGTATCGCAAACGATCGAGATTGACGTCCAGGATCGCCACGTCGGCTTGGAATCCGGCCGCGATCTTGGCGGCGTTGGCACCCACCACGCCGCCGCCAAGGATGGTGATGTGAGCTGGAGCAACGCCGGGGACACCGCCCAGCAAAATGCCGCGTCCCATCTGAGGGCGTTCCAGGTATTTCGCACCTTCTTGAATGCTCATCCGACCGGCGACTTCGCTCATTGGTGTCAGCAGCGGTAGTTGTCCCGATGCATCACGAAGTGTTTCGTAGGCCAGGCACGTCGCACCGCTGTCCAGCATCGCTTTGGTCAGCGTGTCGTCCGCGGCGAAGTGGAAATAGGTGAAGACCAGCTGACCGGGCCGAATCAATTCGTATTCCGACCGCTGTGGCTCTTTCACTTTCACCACCAAATCGGCTTTCGCGAAAATGTCTTCGGCGGAGGCGACCAGCTCGGCGCCCGCTCGAAGGTAGTCGTGGTCGGGCAGACCCGATCCAAGCCCCGCGCCGGCTTGCACCAATACGGTGTGCCCCGCTTGGGTCAGTTCCGCCACGCCGACGGGAAGCATTCCCACGCGGTATTCGTCGGTTTTAATTTCCGAAGGCACGCCAACAATCATGAGTCACTCTGCTCGATGCGATTCGTTCAAAAGAATTTGGTGAAGTTGGTCCGCCTCGTCGAGTCGCAAACGCACCACGTTGTTGAAATCGTCGACGTCGTCGGGTTTCAAATACAGATGGCATCGATCATCGGATTCACTTGGCAACGATGGAGTCTCGGCCTCGTCTTCTTCGGAGAGGACGTAGAACCAATCGTTGGTCGTGATCGCGATCGGGACATTGCGATGCTGGGTGATAACACGAGCTTTGTGGGATGGCGACGTGGCATCCGACCGCAAAGATTCGTCGGGCTGAGATTCTTCCGTTGCAGGGTTCGCAACGTTTTCAGCAACGAATCGTTCGGCTGGCATGAGATCCCCGCTCGGGTCGGATAGCCGAGCGTCAATCACAGCAGCGACTTCATCGGCGGACGCGACCATGCGAGACCGCAGGCCCGAGCCACCCGAGCAAACCAGAGGCACGTGCAGATGGCACGACCGCCACGGACCGGTTCGATGTCCGATGCCGCCATTTTGACCAAGTGCAAACCCGCTGGTTCCACCCAGCACGACCGTCGCGTCGGGCTCGAGCACCGAGTCCAAAACATCGAGCATCGCGTCGACCAATTTGATTTGGCAACCGTAGGTTCGCATCCATGTCGTGATCCAATCCGGATCGTCTTCCGCGGTGATGCGATGATCCGGTGGCGTGGTTGTATGAACCATGAACGGCACCTCTTCCATGGCGTCGTCCATGTTGTCCGCCGCATCAGTTTCGATCGACGGGTCCTCTTCATATTCATCCGCGTAGTAGGTTGGTTCTTCGGCGACGGAGTCGTCGCTGAGTTCTCGCGGCGCGTCCCAGCAATGCGTCAGGAACCGCGAATGCAACCAGACCGAGTCGCCTTGTGCCAATCGGTCCGCGGCGACGGCGGTCAAGCGACCGATCGATGTGTCTTCGATTTCAACGGTCTCGGCTTCGCTTTCGGATTCCGTTTCGACATCGCTTTCTAGCAAAACGATTTCTTCAAATGCGGCGGCCGATTTGCGTTCCAAAAGGCGAGGGTCGTCGGTGACCACGACGATTTCTTTTGCCCGTGGAGTTTCCGCCAACGCTTTTGCCCAGAGATCCCATTGTTCGAGAGGATCCGTGACCGGAGTGATGGCACGGTTCCACGTGGTTCCTTCGGCCGCCAATTGATCGATGGCGGGAGTTCGATTCCAAGAGGACCCATAGGCGGAAATTGCAGCGGGGGTGAATCCTTCAAGTGTGAAGATCAGCATGCGTTGCTTGGGGCCAAATTTGCGTGAAGTCAAAAAACGTGACGTAGGGTTGAACGTGCAGTCTATCGCGGCTCGGGCCCTCTCTGAATGACGGGTGTTCCGATTGTCGCGGTTGGATCGATTTTTCAACCACTCATCGAATACGTCCCCAATGAATTCGGCTTCTCCCGTCAGTTCTTATCCCGCCTCCTCGACTTCGGCCTCTTCGTTCGTGGTGCCTTCCGCTCCGCGATCGGCCACAGAGAAATTCCAGTCGGGGCCAAGATTTGAGACGACCGTCGTCACGGAAATCGAGCAATCAGTTGTCACCGCCCCGCCATGCGTGCGTGACACCGTGAGCGTTTGGGATGTGCCGTTTGATCGTTTGGACATGTGGCAATCGGTTGATGCGATCGATCGATTGATCGCTGCTCGAACGCCTCAGTATGTCATCACTGCCAACTTGAACTACTGCATGCTGCACCATCAATCGCCGCAGCTTCAGCAAATCACCCATCGTGCGGCATTGGTGCTCGCCGATGGTCAGCCCATTGTCGCTCGCAGCAAATTGACCGACCGACCGTTGCCTGAACGAGTCGCCGGTAGCGAACTGATTGTGCACTTGTGCGGACGAGCCGCCCAACGTGGCCACCGCGTGTACTTCTTGGGCGGTGAAGCTGGTGTCGCCGAAAAAGCATCCAAGCGTTTGAAGGCGATGTATCCGGGCCTGCAAATCGCCGGCTGCGAATCACCGCCGTTCCGCAAGCTCACCGCGGAAGAACAGGCCGCTCAAGACGCGAGAATTCGTGACGCTGGAACGGATTTGTTGTTCGTCGCTTTTGGTCAGCCGAAAGGCGAACAATGGATCGCCGAACATGCCGCTCGGATTGGTGTGCCCGTCAGCATTCAACTTGGTGCGTCGTTTGACTTCTTGGCTGGAACGGCGAAGCGAGCCCCCAAAATCTTCCAAAGCGTTGGCATGGAATGGGCCTACCGAATGCTCAGCGATCCAAAGCGATTGGTTCCGCGATACATGTCCAACATCGGCTACCTGTGCTCCGCTTTGACGACCGACTGGAAGAACACGGTCAAGAGCTGGGGCATGACTGCTTAGCCGCCGTTCGCGGTGACGATGCTCGGGTCAGGTTGCCACAGGTACAGGAACGTCGGCATGGAACTGCGATCCAGTCCGGGCAATTGAATCGGCAAGATTGATGTCATTGGCACGTTGGGAGTGACGTCAAATTCTGACATCGCTCGATCGTTGTCTCGCCGCAATAGAACCAATGCGGGTGACGAGGAGAGTCCAGCCATCTGTCCGGCCAGCGAAACGGCATCGTCGAGGTACCCGGTTTGGTCAACCAAGCCGATCTTTTGAGCGTGCAGGCCTGATACGACGCGTCCATCAAACGGGACCAAATCGCTTGGCTTTGTCGCTTCATTGTCCGCGTCATCGCTAGCCAGATCACCCGCGTCCAGCTTGCCTGCTTCCGATTCATCCAAATTTGGTTCGTCGACATTGCTGGTGACCGTCAGTCGCTCGCCTCGTGACGAGCGGACTTGATCGATGAAACGTTCGTGGAATTCGTCGGCCATCGATTGCAGCAGGTCGCGTTCTTCTCGCTGCATCATTCTTTCAGGTGATCCGACATCGATCTTGTCACCCGACTTAATCGGCAACGAAACGATATTGAACTGACCCAACGTGTCTTCCATGTTGTAGTTGTTTAGGATGACTCCGATTCCGCCCACAACCGAGGTCGGATGCGCGACAATTGCGTCGGCGTAGGTGGCCAAGTAGTACGCACCGCCCGTGCCGGTCGTCATCAGGCAGGCCACGACCGGAATGTTGCGTTCGGATTTGAGGTGCTGCAGTTGGTGGGCGAGCATGTCCGATGCCGTCACGCCGCCGCCGGGCGAATTGATTCTCAGCACGACCGCGGAAATGGTCGGGTCAGATTCAATGTGTCGCATCTTTTCGCGGAACAACGCGACGGGGTTTTCACCCATCGACCCAAAACCGCTGAAGTTTTGGTCGATCAGCAATCCATCCACATCAACGATCGCGATGCGCGACTGGGAATCAGCGGATTTGTCGTTGATCTGGACTGCACGAACCGGAGACGCCGTGTTGTCGGTCTTGCTAACCGTGGTCATCGTGCCGTTCATGTTGATGTCGCCATCGACACCCATGTCTCCGTTAACGCCCATGTCGCCATCGATCCGCATGTTTCCGCCGACCAACGCACGCACTGGATGAGAGCAACCGGCGATCATGCACGCACACGCAACCAACCCCACCAAACCGCATGTGCGGCGCGGCTGAGTTATGGCGGAGCGACGGCAATTTTCGCGGCGCGGCACTGGGTTTCCTGACGCGAGCGGGCAAATGGGAACAGGCAAACGGGAACGGGCGAGTGCGGAGGGCAGTTCGCCTGTCTGATCGAATCGAACGTTTCGCACGGGAGAATGAGTTCGATGCATGCGACCGGCAGGACGCTCACAAAGCGATCAATCGTTGTAACCGGCAAACTTGATGATTCGCTTCATCGAGAAACGCCTGCCCGCGGGCGGTGAGGAACCATCGAGTGAGCTATTGTTCCGCATGACCTTGCTTCTCATTCTGATTCTGTTCGCGATCATTCCTTGGTCCATCCCGATCTTGCACAACGCTCGCATGTGGACGTTGGTGATGGCGGTGTTGTTTCTCGGGACCGTGTTTGGACCTGCCTTCTTTGCGGTCAACGGTTTTGTCCAAATCAGCTTGGATCGGTTGCTTTGGGCGGCCGTGATCGGAGTCGCCGTCTTTCGTGTTCTGACGGGCGAGAACAAGCTCCCACGCGTGACTCGAACCGATGGTGTGGTGGTCGGTCTCGTCGGAATCACCTTGCTGAGCTGCTTGCGATTCGGAATGTTCGGTGACGGTCAACCGCCGATCGCCAGATGGTTGTTCTACATGGCTTTGCCGTGCAGCGTGTACGCGGTGATGCGTACCGCGACCTTCACTCGACAAGATATTCACCGAATGGTCACCGCGTTGATCGCGATGGGTTCGTACCTGGCGTTCACCGGCGTGATGGAGATGCTGGATGTCCGAGCCCTGGTGTTCCCTCGGTTCATCAACGATCCCGAAGTCTGGGAATTCTACGGACGAGGCCGCGGGCCATTACTAAACCCGGCTGGCAACGGAATTTTGTTGACGTTGGCTTTGGCGGCGTGTGCAAGTCGCTTTCTCGAAAGCGGACGGCACGGCAAAGCTTGGTACGCGATGTTGGCTTTGCTGATGCTGGCGGGGTGCTATTCAACACTGACACGGAGCGTGTGGTTGGGCGCCATCGCCGCGTTGGGTTGGATCGGAATGATCTATGTTCCTCGTCGCGTTCGAATCGTTGCGCTTGCGGGAGTGGTCGTGTTCAGCGGTGCGATGGCGATGGGATTGAAAGACCAAATCATGAGCATGAAACGCGACAAGGCGTTGAGTGCCGCAGATGCCGCGAAGAGTGTCGAGTTGCGACCGCTGTTGGCTTTGGTTGCCTACGAGATGTTCCTCGATCGACCGTTGGGTGGTCATGGCTATGGCAACTACTTTGACGCGGCGGAACCTTATCATGCGATTCGCCGGCACGGTGTGCCTTTGGAAAACGCCCGCCCCTACATGCAACACAACGTGTTTTTGTCGACGCTGGTGGACTTGGGGCTGTTCGGATTCAGCATGCATTTGTTGATGCTGATCAGTTTGTTCTGCCTGGCGTGGCAGCTTGCATCCGCGAAACATGCCGATGCAACTGGTTCACAGATGCGAGCAACTCTTTGGGATCCTGTCGCCGAGGATCATCGACGAGCAATCGGCATTTTGATGCTGGGATTGCTCAGCGGCTACGTCTGCAATGGAATGTTCCACGAAGTCGGCATCATTCACATGGTGCACATGTACCTGTTCGCCTTGGCTGGCGTTTTGGTCACGTTGCATCAAACGGCGGAGGCGCCAGTCGTGAATCCGATGCCTCGTTGGAACGCTTTTCTTCGTTGGACACCCAACGCGGGTGCCGCCCACGGTTCGGCCTGCGGCGGGAAAATTCCGTCCCGCGGTTAGCACCCGGTCGAAGGCCGTTGAACCATTTCTCGGCCAGACGCGGGTCAGTGCTTTCAGCTGCCCATTCATCTGGCATCAAGCGAATGGACTGGAGTGCATCGGGGAGCGAAATCGATTCGTTCACCGACAATTCCATCAACCACGACAAAGCAGACAACGGCTCAAACGCGGCACTGGACAATTCCAGTCCCATCAGCGAGACGCTTTGCAATCGAGCACAACGTGCTAGTGTCGAGATGCCTTTTTCAGTTAACGCGGTGTAGTCCAAACGCAGGCGTCGAAGGTTCTTCAAGTTTGGAAGCTCTCGCAAGTCGTCATCGCCGATGGTTGTTCCCATCACGTTGATTTCTTGCAGTCCGGGCCAAGACGCGAAGTGCTTGCCGAGTCCTTCGGGATAGTCAGTGCCCGGCAAGATCAACGAGTGCAGTTGGCGACTTTGCGTCAGGCTGCTGAGTGCTGTCGAGTTGAGAACACCTCGTTCCAAGGTGAACGACAACAGGTGAGGCACCCGTTCAATTTCGATCTGGTCTGTTTGTGGACGACGAATGTCGATCTCGGTCAGACGAGGCAGATTGACCACGCGAACTGTTTCTACACCGGGAGCGACACGCAAACGACTGACCAGCGAATTCAGGTTCACCAGTTCGATGTGTTTGGCGCGAAGGTTTCGCGTGCCGAAAGCTCGTCTGAGTTGCGGTTGGTCGATGATGCGGATTTCTTCCAGTTCTTCCCAAGGCAGTGCCAGGACTTCCCAGTTGCTATGCATGGCCAGCAATTGCGGAAAGACTTCGGGATCGATCTCGGCACCGGAGACCGACAATTCACGCAGCGTGCTGACGACTTGAAGTTCTTCCAGTTGCCGCGGCTCAAGTTGGCAGTTTTCGAGTGTCAGTGATTTCAGGTAAGAGCAAGTCTTCAGTTTCGAGAGTTCACACGTGGTAAGGTCCATGCCATCAAAGTTCAGCGTGCGAAGCGATGGCAGCGATGCGGACCACGCCATCAAACCCTTCGTCGATTTCTGTGGCAATGGAGCAGGGCCGGTAGCAGCCGAGGCAAAGAAGCGTGAACCGGCGAATTGAGGAGGTGCTTCCCAACCTCGTCGACCGCGACGAAAGCGACCGTAGCCGCCCGGTGCTGGTCGTGTGATTCGAACGTCGTGCAAGCGTGGGCACTCTTCGATTTCCCAGTCGTCAAAGTTCTCGCCGGCCAATTCCAGCTTTGTCAACGAACTGAGACCGGACATCTTCAGCGAAGAAACCCGAGCGATGTAACCGTCTTCTCCCTCTGCGTTGCTGAACCGCATCGAATAGGAATCGATACCATGCAGTTTGGCCAAACGTGGCAACTCGAGAAGGCTCAAGTCGACTGGGATTCCTGCGTCGATTGAAAGCTCCGTCAAGGCGGGCATCAAGCGAACGGTCAACTTCAATTCATCCGCGTTCGTTCGGCGATTCGGACGCAGGTGGCGAACGGAAAGTGATTGCAATCGGTTGGCATCTTCGAACAACCAAGATTCAGGGCTTGGGCCGATGGTTTGTATCTCCAGCATCGTCAACGAAGGCACCAACAGGTCCTCGGTGCAAATTGCCGACGCTTGAATGCGACGCAGTGACAAAGAAGCCAGTCGGTCGAGCGATTGAATTTGAATCTTCGCATCGGATGCTTGCTCGGATTCTTCGTCGCCAGATCGAAATGACATCGAGACGCTGCGAAGCGATGGCAATTGTGCCAGCACTGAATTCGCGGCTTCGACGCTTGGCACGTTGCTCCAACGAAGGCCAGTGACCCAAGGGTTCTCTTGGATCGCTAGCAGCGTTGCCTGATCGATCTCACCAGTCAACGCGATGAAGTCGAGCGACTTGTAGTTGCTCCAGTCAATCGATTCCAGATTTGATTCAGGATGGCATTGCAGTTGGGACGCGTGGGTCCATGGACCGCGAAATGCAAGAGGCAAATTGGCCACGATGGGATGGTCGGTCGATCGAACCAACGTGACCATGGTTTCACGCTCGAACGTCCGCAACCGACGCTGTGTTTCGTAGAAGTGAAAGGCAGTCGCGATCAAACCGATCGATGCAATTCCGACCAAGGCCCGACGGTAGCGGGTGTTGTCGTTTTGATTGGGCGACCACAGAACGTTCCAAGGTGATTGTCCAGGACGAATGTGGTAGGCGGCGATTCCAGCCAACGCGAGAACGCCGATGCAAAACCAAGCGTCGATCCACAACCCCAAGCCAAACGTGCTCCAGCGGTCCAAACCATCGACGCCTTCGTTGTGAGACATCCGGGCTTGGTAAGCATCCAGCGGGAATCCGCCGATGTACCAGCGGTGCCGCGGCGAGTCTGCTTTTGGATAAGACGCGTCTTCGCGAACCAAGTCAGCGACTGGCGGTCCGGCGGGGGCGACTTCGCTGTCGGTCACCATCACATGGGTGGCATCGCGAAGGTAATTTTCGGTGACCAACCGCGGTTTCCAAGCAAACCCAATCAGAATCCCGAGGATCGTGAGCGTCATCCCCGTCCGGATCCATCGACGGTAGGTCGGCTTCAGTGACGCACTTCTGGATTGCAGCTTGTTCATAGTGGATCCAACAGCAAGGGATGCAAAATGTTTCGCTCGGGTTTCAGAATTTGCACCTAAATTGGTTGGTGCCTCCAATGACTGCAACGGCGGTTCGAACGGATTTCATGAAGGAAAACTGCTATTGATCCCCTGACGACACTGAGCCGAGTGAACGGTAAGATTCGGCGCCATCGCGGACTGTTTATTTTTTGCGAAGTACCGAAAAATCACGGCTGATTGCGCGTTCGGGGCTGAATTGGTCGCGCGATTCCACCGTGGACTTCAGTGTTTCCCTCCTTCGTATTGGTTACCGATCTGTCATGAATGTCACGGAATTTTTGGAAACGCATTTCCGCCACTTCAACGCGCGTGAACTGCTGGCGTCGGCAAAGTCGTACGGTGAATTCGTTGATGGTGGCGGCAAGATGATGGTGACCTTGGCGGGTGCGATGAGCACCGGCGAACTGGGGCTGTCACTTGCCGAAATGATTCGCAAGGGAAAGGTACACGCCGTCACCTGCACCGCGGCCAACCTGGAAGAAGACATCTTCAACTTGGTCGCTCATGACGAATACGAAATTGTCGAGAACTGGCGAGCCCTTTCGGCCGAAGACGAAGTCGCCCTGCGAGACCGTGGCTTCAACCGAGTCACCGACACCTGCATTCCCGAAACGGTCATGCGGCACCTAGAGGATCGATTGGTGCCCATGTGGCAAAAGGCGGCCGGCGAGAACGCCGCTCGCATGCCGGTCGAGTACATGTTCGATCTTCTGGACGATGAGGGATTGGTCCAGCACTACCAAGTTCCCCGCGAAAACAGTTGGGTCGCCGCGGCGAAGGATGCTGGCATTCCGGTCTTCACTCCCGGCTTTGAAGACTCAACGTTGGGCAATATTTACACCGCCCATGTCATCGATGGCAGTGTTCCTGGCCACGGTGCCTATGCGACCGGCACCAAACAAATGCAGCAATTGGCGCAGTGGTACCAAGCGACGATGAAGGACCCGATCGGGTTCTTTCAAATTGGCGGCGGAATCGCGGGCGACTTCCCCATCTGTGTCGTTCCTATGTTGATTCAAGACTTGAAGCTGGACATCCCATTGTGGGGCTACTTCTGTCAAATCAGCGATGCGACGACCAGCTACGGTGGTTACAGCGGAGCGGTGCCGAACGAAAAGATCACTTGGTACAAGATCGATGCCGACTCGCCCAAGTTCATGATCCAAAGCGACGCAACGATCTGTGCTCCGTTGGTGTTCGCTCACGTGCTGGGTTGGTGATCCCAGCCGCGAAGGAAGAAGCATCCATCGATCAGTCGCTGCTTTGGATCTGTTCGATCAGCGATTGACGCTCTCGCATGTAGCGAGCTCGCTCAGTTTTGTACGTGTTCATCTTCGAGAACGAACTGATCAGTCCCACCACCGCCATGCCCATGAATACCAAGCCGAACAAGGCCATGGGGGCGAACATCACGGCGGCCAAGCAAGTCCAGATCAACGCGAACACGATCACGAAACCAGACACAATGATCATTGTGGCCTGGTTGGGCGGTTGAGTGATCTGGTGCCCGTGTTTGTTCGTACCGAGCAATTTCAGGCGTCTTCGTTCCCACTGTTCATCCAATCGATCCAACGCCGCGTTGTGTTTGATTTGCGCGACGTCCTTGACCAAAGCGTCCGTCGTTTGCTTCAGATCCTCCAGCAACTCAGTGGAGTACGACGTCCCGGTGTGATGGATCGCCAAGCTCGCGTGGCAAAAACCACAGGTAACGAACTTGGCTTTCTTCTTCACATCGATGGGCGCACCACAATGGTCGCAACGAAGAGAGATCAGACGGGCACTCATGGATGTCAAAATCCTTGTGGGTCAATGCACCGGATGTGGTGGCTCACTGGAAAGCAACTGCAACGCTTCCAATGTCCGGGCGATTTGTTCGTCGTTCAACGTGAAATACTGATCGCGACCGTCTGCGTTTTCTTCAAACGTGGTCAGCCCATCGTCGGCAACGGTGACCTTGCCGACCGAAGTCAATCCAAAATAATCGCGGGTTGGCCGCACCAATTGCAACACGCAAGTCAGGTCCCAAGTCGGGCGATCGTGTGGCGGTGGGTTGTAGGCGATGTATGCCTCGGCCAACGGATGGTGCTCCACGTAGCCAAAGTCTTGCTCGATGCTCTCGTGCGGGTAACGCAGTGCAATTCCAATTTCGTAACCGCTCCACAGAATCGGCGTCGGCCACTCTTTCGCCAACTTCTGTGCGGCAGGAATGTCTTTGACGACGTTGTACTCTTTGTGGTCATACGGCTGACCTTTGTTGTTCTTGATCTGAGTGAAAGCACCGGCCATCACGCTCAATTTTGAAACCTTCTTCTTGATCAATTCCAACCCGTTGAGCGGGCTGATCTCATCGGCGGGCGAGTCGAGCAGATTGGCCAAGTTGGTGGAGAATCCAACTTGAGCGATCACGACGCTGTTGTCGTCGGCCTTGGCCAGCGTACGACGCAACACTTCGACGGCGTCGGGAGCATCTTTACCACTTCGCAAATCGTGTGGATATCGGTCCTTGCCATTGTCTTGGATGGCGGCCAATCCGTTAAAGCGGCCTTCGCCGTTGGTGACATCACTGCGGCAAACGCCGATCGGAATCTCGCCGCGACCATAGAACGTGTTGATCACATCTGCGAACGGGGCGGCCAGTTCGTGGTCCTTGGTGATCGTGACGGCCAGCAACTCGCATTCACCGCGTGATTGCAATGCGTGGATGACTCCCATGGCGAGTGCGTCATCGACGTCGTTGCCGAGGTCCGTGTCAAAGATCAGTTGAACGGGTTGGTCGGCACGAAGCGTCGTATTGGAGCTGATCAGGCCGAAGCAGACTGTGATCGCAAGCAGGAGCGATCCAAATGTTTTTTGAGACATGGAATGCGGGAGGTGGGAATGGGGTGGGGATCATCGAAGTGTTTCGGAATGCGAAACACGGATGCGTATCTTAACCCAAACCTATGGACGCAACACGCTCGGTCGCCGGAACGATTCACGCTGATGCGAAAGACGATTTCCGGGTTGGAAGGATAATCCAACGACGATGATCGTGACTAAACCTTGGTCGGCAGCAGCGTCCACAAAGCCCAACCGACCAACAGCCCACGAATGGACCACGCGATCGTGCGAATCCAATTGGTTGTCACCAATGTGGAATAAACGTTCGGCTGAAAACCCGATGCCAGCTTTCCGTGCGCGGGAACTTGCAAGGCAGCGGTGCTGACCCAAATCACGATCAGCAAAGCAATTCCCACCGCGGCCCAGGTGAACGAGATGTTCCCCGGGCGAGTCATCAATAATCCGGCGGCGGTGGCGATTTCAATCAGCATCGGGACGGCGACGATCGGCGTGATCAACCGAGCGTGATCCGTTGCGTAGCGAGCGAAGACATCTTCCCCGACGCGGTCGAACATCTTGTAGTGAACGATTTGAACCATCCAAATCAACCCGACCATGTACCAGGTCGACAACGCATTGAGCAGCAACAAGAGATTCGCGTTCATGCGGTTGCCTGCGTCGCCGGTTTGAGATCTTTGCCCAAAAGCGTACGCAAGCATTCCTTCAAATCAGTGAAGCGGAACTTGTATCCAGTTTGCTGCAACTGCTCGGGCACCGTTCGCGAACTGGCCAGCAACAACGAGTCGGCCATCTCACCCAAAGCCAGACGAAGAGCAAAAGCCGGGGCCGGGAACAGAGCCGGTCGGTTAAGAACCTCGCCCAGCACTTTCGCGAATTCGCGGTTTTGAATGGGGTCGGGCGAAACGAAGTTCACCGGGCCGTTGATCTCTTCCTTGTGGATGCAATGGACGATTGCTCCGACAACGTCATCCAGTGCGATCCAAGACCACCATTGCCCGCCGCTGCCCAATTTGCCGCCCATTATTTTTGCCGGCAGCAACATCTGTTGCAGTGCGCCGCCCTTCGGTGACAGTACGATGCCGAACCGTGTGTTCACGACTCGAATGCCAGCTTCTTGGGCGGGCTGGCAGGCGTCTTCCCACTGCCGAGCGACATCAGCCAGGAAGTCGTCGCCATCAGGGGATGTCTCCGTCAAAACTTCTTCGCCACGATTGCCGTAGATCCCGGTTGCCGATGCACAGATCAGCACGGGCGGCTTCGTTTGCAACTTGGCCAATCCCTCGCAAAGAGCCTGAGTCTTCTCCACTCGACTTTCGCGAATTTGTTCTTTCAATTCGGGCGTCCACCGCTTGCTCGCAATGCTCTTACCAGCCAAATGAACAACCACGTCGACTGATTCGAATTTCTCAAACTCAGCCGGATCACCCCATGCGGCGATGGAGTCCTCGTCACCGTGATCGCCGCGAGTGATCGTCATGACTTTGTGTCCGAGCAACGTCAGCGTCGTGCAAAGAGCATCGCCCACTAATCCGCTTGAACCGGACACGGCGATCGTCTTGGGACTCATCGGGTAGTCAGCCATCATCTGCAAATCATCCTGGGTGACGCGGTGGCGATAGGCAAACATTGCTTCGATGGTTCGGCGAGCCTTGCCGCTACCAAACACCTTTCCCGCAACGCCCGCAGGCAATTTGTACTCGATCGCGTCGGTGAGCTGGGATCGGTTGGAATCGAGCGACTCGAAAAGATGCTGGTGAGCCCAACGTGCGAACGGACCGGAGTCTTGTACGTCGGCAAAGCCATGAGGTGGATCGTACCAGACGTGGCGAGCTTTCCATCGCACTGGGATGCCCACGATCTTTGTCTTGAGAACGACCCGGCTTCCCGGTGCCAGTGACTGATCGGAATGTTCGACTTGGACGCTTTCCCAAGGCGGAGTCAATCGGTTCAGACAACCGGGGCGTTCGTGGTACGCGAACGCTTCGTCGATGCTGACCGGCAATTCAACCGTTGCCGCGTAGTGATCCGTTCCGGGTTGAGATCGACATTCCTCGGGCAGCTCGGTGCGTCCGCCGCTTTCGGACGATGGCGATTCGTCCGTGGATGAGACTGTGCTAGAAGATTGAGAAGTGTGATCGGAGTTTGATGCCACCGGAACCTACGCTTCCAACTCTGCCAACTGGACGTCGCCCGCCATCGCACGGAGTTTGTCCATCGCACGGCGTTCGAGTTGACGGACTCGTTCTTTGGAGACACCCAACCGATCGGCGAGCGACTGCAACGTGTGAACTTTGCGGTGGGGTCCGAGCGAGAACCGAGCGCGAATGATGAACTTTTCGCGACGATCCAAATCGCCCAGCATCACGCTGAGACGACTTCGCAATTCGTGCCATCGTTTTTCGCTGATCGCGGAAGAACGTTCTTCCTCACTGACATCGATATCCATGTCCTGCAGCCCCCCTTGGACCTTTTGACGTTCTTGTTGTTTTAACACAACGGTTCGGTATGAATTGCGTCGGACGACCTGAGTCGCGTAGGTGCTGAATCGGAAACCACGATCGAAGTCGAACTTTTCGACCGCGCGAATCAACGCCACGATTCCGTCGCTCAGCAAATCATCGAAGGTGTTGTTTGGATTGACGAACTTCTTGACGATCGAGAACACGAGCCGCAAGTTGGCCTCAACAATTCGATCGCGGTGCCAATCGGCCAGAGCCACGAACAGCTCGATCAATTCCAATCGGTGACGCGAAGGACGCTCGGGATTCAGGACGCTGCGATGAATTGCCGCTTGCTGCAGCAGGTAGTTCATTCGCTCAAACAACATCTTCTCTTGTTCGGGTTTGAGCAAAGGAGCTTCACACAATCTTCCCAAGTGAATCGGCAGGTCGACTCCGCTGCGACGAATCGTGGCAATTCCGAGTGCGGTTTCGCGAGGAGCCAAGCCCAGCGACTCGGAGAAGATCCGCTTTCCTTCTCGGACCGACGTGAACTTTTCGTTGGAGATGAAGTCGATCTCCTGACGCAACCGGCGTTTGGTCAGTTTTCGCAGCGAGGCATGATCCTCGCCTGAGATGTCCGTCAACAGTGGCTGAACCTCAGCCATCGCTTGATCCAATTCCGAACAGTTGAGCCAGGCGGGGCGGCGGGCAGGAACGGTAGAAGCGGTGAGGGTTGGCATTTTTCGACCTATTCGAATGGCTGGGCTTAGTGGCTGTTAGCTAAATCGCAGGGTCAGTCAGGGAGGTGCCGAATTTGGAAGTCGCCAGATGGCAATTTCGAGTCAACGTTCTCTTCCAACCCAATGGACAATGCGTCGCGAGTTCCGCAATTGATGTGCCGAACGACGTGCTTGCGTGAACGTTTTGGATTGCCAAAACGTTCATAACGTCCATTGGTATATCGGTCCGCAAAACCAAATGCAAGCGAAATTCGTCGCGAATAAAGATTTTCCAGTAATCCCAGTATTCAAAACGTGCGTGAATCGGTTGGAAATCGTCCAGCATTCCAGCGTGCGGTGGACGGAAAACGTCCACCATTGTCACCCGATTACACTGGAAACGTTCATCCGAGGCGTTTAAAACGTTCACATCGTCCTTTAAAACGTTCACCTCGTTTCTTTTCTCTCATCCCAACGTGTCTCGTGGCAGCTCGTCAGCCCCAGTTCTCACCGAAAGAAGTCGCCGCGGCGATGGATGTCAGCGAGTCGTCGGTGAAGAGATGGTGCGACAACGGAACGATCCCGGTCATCAAGACAGCAGGCGGCCATCGCCGGATCACCCTGGACGCGTTGCAGGCGTTCGTGCACGCCAATGACCGGTGTTTGTTGAAGCCGGAGGTTTTGGGCCTGCCTCAGCTGTCGCCGGATCGGACGACTCGCATTGATGGAAACGAAGACCCACTGAACCAAAATTTTCGCGATTCATTGGCCGAAGGCGACGAAGCGGCGTGTCGCGAGTTGATGGCCAAGAAGGTTGCGGCGGGTCACACGCGAAGCGAAGCGGCGGAGTCGTTGATCACCGATGCGATGCACGGTTTCGGCGAAGCCTGGGATTGCAACCAACTGGATGTCTACCAAGAACGTCGTGGATGTGACATCGCGATGCGATTGATCTACGAGCTGCGATCTGAGATCCCTTCACCTCCCAAGTCCGCTCCGATTGCGATCGGTGGTGCACCGGAGGGCGATCCGTATCAATTGCCAACGATGTTGGTCGAGTTAGCGCTTCGCGAAGTTGGTTGGAACGCGACCAGCCTCGGCAATGACCTTCCAATGGAAAGCTTTGTCCAAGCGGCCCATGATTACGACCCGCAAATGGTTTGGATGAGCGTTTCCTCGGTCAGCGAACCGGGGATGTTTGTCGCGGCTCAAAACCAATTGGCCGATTCGCTAGGGGAAGACGTCCCATTGCTGATCGGCGGGCGAGCCCTGTGTGACAAGCTGCGACCGCGATTGCGATACACGGCTCATTGTGACTCACTTCGTCACTTGGTCGAGCTTGCCGCTTTGATGCGGCTGAACCGGCAAAAGTAGATGTCTCGAAAACCCGGTGTCGCTCGGGTTTTGGCCGAACGACGCTTTGAGTGTTTCAAGGTGGCGTCGACCCGGATCATTAGCGGATCGTGACCGACGATCCTTCGGACAGAATGCCAAACACGTCACGCGAATAGTTGCCGGCCAGGCTGATGCAGCCCTTGTCGGTCGGAGCGTTCGCATCGGGACTTCCGTGGATGCTCAAACCGGATCCCAAATCGATCCACATCGACCCGTATGGGTTGCGTGGGTTGCCGGGCGGGATCGGTGTGCCTGACATGTCGTAGTAAGTCTTCGCGGATTGCTTTTCTTGGATGGTGTACGAACCAGGTTTAGGAGCCGGATCGTTTCCAACGGCAATCTTGAATCGTCCGGCGTACAAGTCACCCAGGAACAAAGTCAGTTCTTGGTACTTCAGATCGATGTCGCCACGAAATGGGCCGCGAACGACCTTCAAATCGGTGCCCGGCAAAATTGTGACTGGATCATCAACTCCGTTGATGTTTGCCAGCAATTGCCACGGCACTTCATACTTTTTTGCGATGTCCATCAGTGTTTCGTTGGGACCGACACGATGCGGTTCTGCCAACAAGTGCTCGGACGAATAGATAACTTCGGCGGCCAACGGATCCAGACGACTGAGCAATTCGTCGCGTTGCTCGCTGGTCAAATTGGGTGTTTCGTAGAACAGGCTGAGTGTTGCCAAGGCTTCTCGTCGGCGATCGGAATGATATTGACGGTCGGCGGTCGCAATCGCATTGCTCAAACCTGCCGAAGCGATCGCATTGGATTCAGGCGCAACCACATCGGGTGTCGATTGATTGGATGGCTTCACCGAGGCGATGGCGGTGTTCGGATCAGGCGACTGGTAGGTCGCTCCGGTCGACGTGTACTCTTGGTTTGGATTCAGTTGAATCGGTGTGCTCGAACCGGGCGTCACTTCAGGCAAACGGCTCGCTTGCATGTCGGTGGCGGGGGAATCCAAATCGGACATCGAGAAAGAACTTGATTCCGCGCCCAAGTTGTCCGTCGCCGACGCTGGTTGCGAAGGGATATCGGCGAAACTTCGATTGACGGAATCCATCGACATCGGATCAGACGGTGCGTCGATTCCAACGTCGGCGCCTTCGCTACCGAGAGCCGATTCCAAGTCCCCGAATCCGCCATTTGCAGCATCGTTCAATGCCAGATTGGACTGATCAAATGAGTTTGGATCGGCCGCCGTTCCATCATCGATCCCGAACTCCGCGAGGGGGTCGAGGGAGCCCAAGGCTTCAGGAATCCCATCGCTGATATCAAATGTATCGGCGTCTACGATGAGGTCCCGCGCCACTTCAGGCGGCAACGCATCTGGCGGTGTCGTCATCGATATCCAGGCCCCGTAAAGGACCGTCGTCATGAGTACGACAATGGCGGCTGTTTTCAAAGTCTGCACGGCAATAACTCCCCTGCCGGGTACGTGCTCACAAGGTGAATTTTGTAAGTGTTGCCTCTTCCATAGTGCATCGAAAGCGTTCAAGACCAGACCAATCTGCGGAGCGTCTGAACATTGAGCAGGTTCTAGCCTGAACTTTTCAAACGGTTTTTATTCGCCAGAGAATGAAAATTGATTTGTCCGCGCGACCGAACGCAAAAACGCAGCTTACGTTTCGGTGTCAAAACGAATGGCGGACTTCGGAACGAACCCACCCGGCCAACATGAGAAACTTGTTTCGAATGACGGTGGGTTGCCCACGGAAGTCTGGATTCGCGATTCGAAATGACATGCTCCTAGATTGCCCACTTTGCTCCAAGAATGATTTTAAACCGATGAAAAAAATTGCCCTTGCCCTGACTGCCCTTTTGTCCGCTGGTTCCGTCTCGACATTGTTCGCCGACACAACGGACTCACAAAAATTCACCGCGAACGTTTCGGTCGCGATGAGCGTGACGGCTCCTGCCGACGCGGTCCTGACTCACGATGAAACTCACGCCAACCAAACCTTCACGGCGCAACCGTGGAACGTGATTGGCAACAGCCAAAACGGTGTGAGCGTTTCTTTCGCGACCGATGGTCCGTTTGTAAACACAGCTGATCCCAACTTCAAACGAGATGCGAAATTGGGATTGTCCATCAACAGCCAAACTGGTCCGGGATCGTTCTCGATCTCGCAGGCCACCGGCCAAACGGACTATGCCAACTCGGTCAACATCGCAACCGTTTCCGCCGTCAGTGACGGTGTCTCGAATGCAACGTTGGACTTGTCTGTCGAGTTCATCACTGGCACGTTCGGCTCATTCGCCGCGGGAACTTACGAGACAACCGTGACCGGTACGATCACGGCTCTTTGATCCGTCGTCGATGACGAAGCTTCCCCTCGGATGACCTTGCTGAATGCAAGATCATCCGATCCCCACGAGTTGAAAGCGGTGACCTGCCCACGTCACCGCGATCTAGAAAGCCGCATGATTTGCCCCTGGTTCAACAGTGCCCCGTTGAACTGATTGCGGCACTTCTTTGATCAACAACTCGACAATGCGACGGCCCGTGAGAAATCACGGGCCGTCTGCATTGATGCTTAGTAGTTTCCCGCCCCAACGCTACTGAACGCTGGCACGAGTCACGATCGTGAACGATCGATTTGATGACGCTTTTTACGGTGGTAAATCGCAACCGCTTCAGGAATCGGGGTGGGCGTACAACTGTACAACCACTAACAGCAACGGTCAGTGAAACATCTCGTTTCGCTTCTTTGCCCACATGAGACGCATCGTTGCTGTTTTTGATTTGCCCAAGCCGATCCCTCGGATGCTTTGCATTCGAATGAAAAGAATGCTGGGGTTGATCTGCCTTCTTCTGTCGTTGGTGGGGTGTGCGTACCGGCCAGATTACCATCGAACCTCCATCGATGAATTGATCCAGCAATCATTGGATCAGTCCAACGCGTCCACTGGCGGCGATCCGGAAATGATCGGAAACGTTCACGACCACTCTGTCGTTGTTGACGGCGTGATGGTTGATCACGGCGACACCGTGATCATCGAAGAAGAACATTCGATTGATGGATTCAGCCAAACGCCTCAGGAAGAGATCATTCCATTGGAACTGATCCCGATCTCGCAGGCTCGATCGTCGCAGATCGCTCGCGTCAACTACGACGAGGACTACTTGATCAATGAAGAATTCATCGAGACTGATGTTCGCGAAGTGCTGACTTTGTTGGCTACCGACGCCAACTTGGATTTGGTGTTGGACGACAACGTAGCCGGAATTGTCAACGCACAAATCAATGATCTGACCGTCGATGAAGCGGTTGAAAAGGTCTTGCTGCCTTTGGGATTGGCATCGTCCCGCCGCGGAAAGCAATTGATTGTCGCGCCGCCCGATCCTGCCTCGCCACTTTTCGCGATGGTGTCGATCAAGACCCAGTATCAACCTCTGCACATGGATCCAAACACGTTGTTGGAAACCGTGCCGGTGTCTTGGTTGCAATACGTGACGGTGATCGAGCAAGCCAAAACAATGCTGGTCGAAGCACCACCGCGGATTGCCAATGACATCGTGTCACGTTTTCAAAACATCGATCAACCGATTCCGCAGGTGGTGTTGGAGGCAATCATTTGTGTGGTGTCGCCGGACTCTGGTTTTCAGTTTGGGTTGGATTGGCAACACGCGGTCGAGATGGACGGCGTGAAAGAACTCTCGCTCAGCGCGTCTGGTTTGGCGTTGAACGGTGAACTTTCGCAAGCCGGTTTGGATGCGATCTTCTCTGACTTTGGAAACACTTCCGCGTTCGTTCGATTGCTTTCCGAAAAAGGTTATTTGACCATCCGCGCGACTCCACACGTGATGGCCAAGGATGGCGAGCAAGCCAACATCGCGATCAATCGCGAAACGTTCTTCAGTGTGCAACCACCGGGATCAACCGGCAACAACTCGGTTTTCTTTCAACAGAACATTCAAAAGGTCGATGCCGGAATCATGTTGGACATCACACCGCACATTCGTGGTGACGAAGTGACGATCGATATCGAGAAAGCGGAGGTCAGTGAGGATGTTCGAAATGCAACCCCGGCTCTGTCAATCAATCGGTTCCCGATCATCAACCGCCGAAGTGTTTCCACAACGGTCAGTGTCAAAGACGGCAAAACCATTGTCATTGGTGGATTGGTCCAAAGAGAGACGGTCGATCGAGTCAATCGCATTCCAGGACTGAGTCGACTGCCCGGAGTGGGCTACCTTTTTCAAACGACTCAGCGGCAAACGCGCGACGCGGAAGTGGTGATTTTTATCTCACCAAGAATCGTTCGATCGACCGGCAGCGCGTTCATCACCTCGGGTGGATAATTTCGCGTGCTGATCGCGATGCCGTGTGAACTTTCGACTCAGCATTGACGCTCTTCTCTCGGACAACCTCTTCGATGAAAACACTCGCTCTTATCCAGCCAACGATGCGTTTCAATCAACAGCCTCTTGATTACAACGCGGAACGAGACAACGCTTCACTGGCACGTGTTCGCTCCCGTCGCGTACGAACTTGGATGCTTGCTTGTTTGGCCTCGGTGATGATGTCGAGTGTTGTACAAGCTCAAACGCCCGGAGTTCGGACGGGGGCCATCGACGCTCGCGACGGTCGTCGGGTGAGCATCGAACAACGAGTCGAACAAGCGTTTCGAATTGAGCCAGTCGTGCAACGGTTCAAAGGACGCCGCGGTGAGGTGATCCCTTTCTCGTTCACGGTCACATCAACCGGCAAGACGATGCAGATCGATGTGTCGCCGATTCAATTACGACAAGAGGAGTCCGGCATCATCCTGCACGATGAACACAGCCCGCCGATGGAAGGAGTGAAATTCACGACTCCGACTCGGTTCACCTTGAACGCGGGCGAAACGGTGGAGCTAAAGGGAAAGGTGACGATCCCGCTGGCGAAGACAAACTATTTGTCGTTTGGGTTGTTGGTTCGCGATGAGGGAATGGTCGACGAACCGACGGAGGCCGATGCCATCGGCGGTCAAACGCGAGCCGCCATTCGCTACGTCACGCAGTATGTTCTTCGCGTGGACGTTGAAACAGGTTTGACGAATCTGAGCAGCATTGAGCAGATGGAAATCGAAGACGCTCAAGTGGTCTCGCACGAAGGCATGCCGTACATCCGCGCTTACGTCAAAAACCCAAGTAACTTTGCACTGGAGTGTCGTGTTCGAGCGGAGCTGTCACACAAAGAATCTGGAAATGCATCGAAGTCTCGCTCGTCCGATCCGATCGCATTGTTCATGCCTTCGCGGGCCAACCTGGACGATGACGAGAAGTATTTGGTCCGCATGATGCCCAACGCTCGCCTGCGTTTGGAGGCTCCGCTGGAGACGTCGTTGATTGATGGACGATACGATTTGAATTTGATGGTTAGCAACGGCCGACGGACGATGTTGGAGCGGACGTTCCCACAAACGTTGCTGGTGAATTCCTTCCGTGCCTTGGACACTCGCATCGCCAACCTGGGACCCGGCGTGACGTTGGAACCAGCCCAGATCGAACTGGGGCGTGTCGAAGGGACGCAACGAATGGTGACGTTGGAAGTGAAGAACAACAGCGACGATGACCAATTGATTCATTTGGTTCCTCGCGATCATCTTGGCGACCCGATGAGTCGTCTGATGTTGTCGAGCACCAAGTTTGAATTGACCGCCGGTCGATCCAAAACCATCCGTGCTCTCTTGCGAGGCGTGTCGAAAGAAACGTCGCAGTGGGGAACGCTGGACATCATTCGCCGCAACCTCAAAACGCCCAACGACGTGGAGTCCGCGACGTCATTGCCTCTCGAGTTGGTTCACAAACAACGGCCGCAATTGACGGTCGCAGCCGGACCATTGCAGTGGGCAAACCTTACCGACGGAAACGCGTTCGTGATCGAAGTTGCCAACGAAGGCGATGGCTATGCACCGATTCAAGGTGAATTGCTATTGGGCCGAGACGATGGCTCTCGTCCTCACCGGTTGCTGGATGGCTTTGGCCGTTGGTTGGCTCCCGGTCAAAAACGCGAATTGCAATTTCATCTTCCAGCTGAGATCGACGCCGGGCGATATCAGATTCGTTTGACCGTTCGTTCGCGTGACAATTTGTCGGTGGAAGAACAGGTCGTGGTGTTGGATTTGACCGAAGAGATGCTGCGAGGTTCGCAGCAGACCAGCAATGACGCCGCTGCGGTTTCGAACGCGGACGTCGATTCCAACTCACTTCGCTAGCATTGCCGGCGTTGACGAATCAGCGTGCAAATCAGCATTTGCAAATCAGTGTTGGTCACGCATCCTTGCCGGGCCAGTTTGACCACCACGTGCGGAAAAGCCGCCATTGGTCATGAAGGAATTCGCGTTGGCTGTCGCTCAGATGGTCGCTCTTGTTGAAGTGATGCTCGTACTCGGCGTGGCCTTCCAGCACCATCAAGTACTTGTAGTGCAGGACCAAATCCGGACCGTCGTCAAACTTGGAAAGAACCGCCAACGCACTTTCAAGTTCGGCCGCGTATCGGCGAGCTTCCACGTCGCCGTTTTGAGCTCGCTGGCAAAGATCGACCAACTTCAGAATCTCGGTCGGCAACGCGTTTCCGACACCGGTGATCGCTCCGGCGGCTCCGCAGCGAACAAAGCCGTGGAAGACTTGCGTGTCGACACCGACCATTAGGGTCAAGTTGGCATCGCCGCTGGTGATGTGTTCGGCGGCGTACGACAATGATTCCGCACCGCCAAATTCTTTGAAGCCGACCAAGTTCGTATGTTTTTCGCGAAGGGCGAAGAACAAATCGGCTTTCGTTTCAAATCCGTAATACGGGCTGTTGTAGATCACCGCGGGCAATGCTTCGCCGGCGGAAAGAACTCGTTTGAAGTGATTGGCCTGCGCCTGTGGCGATGTGCCTCGCGAAAGCACTCGGGGGATGACCATCAATCCGGCCGCACCGACGGTGGCCGCGTGGGCGGCGTGTTCAGCGGCCAGCTTTGTGTTTTGGGCTCCCGTGCCGACGACGACTGGAACGCCAGCCCGCACCAATTCGGTCACGCCTTGTTGACGTTGTTGATCGCTCAGCAGTGGCCAATCGCCCATCGATCCACAATAGACCACCGCGTGCATGCCTCGTTCGATCAGGTCCACGCCGGTTTTGACCAGTGCATCCCACATCGGCTCGCCATCGGCGGTGCATGGGGTCATCAAAGCGGGAATGCAACCACGGAAAATGTTGTCGGCCATGAAAAGAACGCCAGCACGATGAAAGAGAGTTCGAAGAGTCAGAGATTGGGGCCAAACATACACATGTCCCCGCCGAATTGAAGCCACCCGGGTAGTACGTCGTTCGCTCGCTCATTTAGATTGTTGGCGAGAACTCGAATGTCTCGCTCTCGCGGGGCGCGAACGTCGCGGACGTATCGAGATTCCGTTTTTCCACCTCACTCGCAACTTTGGTTTCTCATGTCGGATTGGACTCCCACCCAGTGGCAATCGGAACACGATGGACGGTTGACCGCGATGGTTGATATCGCATTGAAAGCCGGCCAGCACACGCTGACTCACTATGGAAAGCCATCGCTTTCCGTGGATCGCAAATCCGATGATTCACCGGTGACCATCGCTGACCGCGAAGCTGAGCAGTTGGTTCGCAAGCTGGTCGCGGAACAATTCCCGGACGATGCAATCGCGGGCGAAGAGTTTGCTGACAGCGAAGGAGCCAGCCGATATCGCTGGGTTGTCGATCCAATCGATGGAACCAAATCGTTTATTTGTGGTGTGCCGCTGTACAGCACGTTGTTGGCGTTGGAATGCGATGAGACACCGATTGGCGGAGTCATCTACCTGCCCGCAACCGATCAAATCGTGGCGGCTGCATTGGGTGGCGGTTGCTTCCACAGCGATGACCTGAAGACGTGGAGTGAAGCTCGCGTTTCGGAACAAACTGATTTGTCGAAAGCTGTCTTTGTCACCAGCGAAGCGAAGTCGTTTGGTGATCGTGGCGAAGGACCTCGCGGCGACACCGATGTCTTCGAAGCCCTGCAGCGAGAAACTTGGCTGACACGAACTTGGGGCGATGGTTATGGCTACGCGATGGTCGCGACCGGTCGTGCGGACCTGATGGTCGACCCGATCTGCAATGCTTGGGACGTCGCGGCGATGGCTCCGATCATGAGCGAAGCTGGTGGGCGATTCACTTCATGGAAAGGCATCGACACGGTCCGCGGTGGCGACGGTGTTGGAACGAACGGTCATCTGCACGATGCTGTGTTGGATCTCCTGAAGAAGTGAGCAATCACGACGCACGAGAAGGAAGGCTTCGGCACTCTTGATTCGTTTCCAAAAAGATTTCAAGCAACAAAAAGAGCCACCGCGAATACAGTTCGTGGTGGCTCTTTGATTTTTAGATCATGCGTCTCAACCGACGTTGGTTGATCAGAATTCTTGATCGATCACTTCTTTGGATGCGCGTGTTCCCAACGCGCCCCAAATGCCGTACGGGCTGGGGGATCCGGCGGGATTGATTGCCCACCCGTCCCATCGAACCGGTGGAGCACCTGAGTTGCCGGCGTCGATCGACTCAGTGATGAATTTCACCGCACCATCGGCCATCAAGACATGCACGCCGCCTTGATGATGGCTGCTCGGCGGCAAGATGCCTTCGTTGTGGCGGTTGCCTTGCATACAGATTTCCGAGTTCGGTGGCAGGATCGTGTTCATCGCGGAGAACAGAGGACGCCCGTAGGCCCATTTGAATCCTCGTTCCATCTCGCCCGCCGGGCCGGTGACCGCTGGCGATGCGACAAACGGTGCACCACTTCGCCAGAACAAAGGACGTTCAGGATCGATCATGTCGCGACATGCGAGCGCGTTTTCCGGGCCGGTCGGGTCTCCGCTGTTGGCTTGGATGCTTGTCGGGGCATCCGGTGGCAAAGCACGAATGTCGCGGTCGCCGAGGCTGGTAATGATCTCACCGGCGGCGATCGTGTTGGACAGTCCATCCAGGATCTCTCGGAAGCCGGTTGAGCGGCTCGAAACAAAAGTTCCTCGGCAGGCTGCTCGTTCGGCTTGGGCCCAGTTGCCGTTGGGGATGTTGGCGCGATCCTGTTCTGCACCACAGTGCATGTGGTGAGTTGAGTCACCCAAGCACGCAGCGTAGTTGGTGCGACCTTGAGCAGGCAGGCCTTCGCCGGGATCACTGGGGCATCGCAACGTTGGAACGTTGGTCAACCAAGGTCGATAGCGATTGCCTGCCGCATTATGGTCGCTCAAATTCATGCGAGCGTCGGGGCCCATCGCTTGGAAGTCGATGACGCCATCGCCGTCCGAGTCCATTGGATTGCTGATTTGTTCCCACAACGCTTGTTGCTCAAAGAACGGTGTCAGTCCCGGCAACCAGCTCAGTTCGTTTCGGTTGTGTCCGCCGCCGCCATCGGCACGACGCGATGGATTTGGGGTTCCTGAATTGGCGGTGTTTGTGGTTCCAGCGGCATGCGCCGGAAGCAGGTTGTAGGCGGAGTGGTAGTTGTGCAGTGCCAAACCAATTTGTTTGAAGTTGTTGCTGCAGCTCATTCGACGCGCCGCTTCACGGGCAGCTTGAACGGCAGGCAACAAGAGTCCGACAAGGACTCCGATGATTGCGATGACCACCAACAATTCGACCAGCGTGAATCCCCTGGATTGGGTTCGATATGGCATGGGATGTGGTTCCTGTGTATGAATCAAAAAGAAATCAGATGAGAAGCGTCTTTCGCTCCCGTCATTAGTTCGCGGTGTCGCCGTCCTCCAACGAAGCATTGCTGTCGTAGTCGTGTGGGTTTTCCTCGACGTACTGACTCAGCTCATCATCCGACGGTGCGGAGGTCTCGGAACCATCGCAACCGACGGAGCCAATCAGGGCTCCGAGCATTAGTAACCAAAACAAATTCTTCATCTTGTTCGACTCGCTAAGAACGAGAAATAAGGTGGAACGATTTCAGGGCCGGCGCGTCTGCGTCGTAGCTCAACTCGGACGCTTTCCACTGATCGCGAATCGAATTGGGAATACCACGCCCCCCCTCTTTCGAGAGGGTGTTGCCGTCACCCGCAATGGAATCTATAGCCTTCGCGTGTGAAATGTGAACCCCTTTCCAGCGACTAAGGTGGCGGAAAACACCGCTCTCGCCGATCATTTTGCGACATACCCCGTTTGGAACCGGTTTCTACGGCCCGTAAAAAATTTGGGGTTTTCGCAGTTTTTTTCTCCAGTCCTCTCTTTCGAAAGCCGCTTTGATGTTCCGACGAACCATCCCCCTTTTGCTCACGTTCGGCCTGATCGACTGCTTAGATCTCCGTGCGGAATCCGATGGTGCCTCGGAGGTCAAACCGACGCCGGTGATCTTTGACACCGACATCACCGGAGACTGTGACGATGTGTTGGCACTCGCGATGTTGCACGCACTGGAGGATCGTGGTGAGTGCGAACTGAAAGCGGTCACCATTTCGAAGGTCAACGCGCTCGCCGCACCGTTCGTTGATGCGGTCAACACGTTCTATGGCCGTGGCGACATTCCAATCGGTGCGACACGGGACGCCCAGCATCGTCCAAGTCGCTATCTGGAATTGTGCAAAGTTCGCGATGGAGATTCGCTGCGATACCCGCATGATTTGCTCAGCAGCGACGACGCTCCCGAAGCGGTGGATGTCTTGCGCCGCACATTGGCCGAGGCAGAAGATGCTAGCGTCGTCATCATCCAAGTCGGCTTGGCGGCCAACCTGGCGGATTTGCTGGAATCGAAAGCCGACGCGATCAGTCCGTTGGACGGTCCAGCGTTGCTGCAAAAGAAGTGCAAGCTGATTTCGGTGATGGCGGGATGCTTTGGGCCAACGCTTGGTAAACCCAGACATGATGAAGCGAACGTCGTCAACGGAATCGATGCCATGCGCCGATTCGCCGATCAGTCACCCGATGACGTTCCCGTCGTGTGGAGTGACTATCGAATTGGAATCGCGGTGCCCTACCCACGCGAAAGCATTGCTCGCGACTATTCCTATGTGCCGCACCACCCGGTCCGTGAAGCGTATCTGATGCACAGTGGTCCTAACCATGATCGACCAACGTGGGATTTGACCAGTGTGCTGTACGCCGTTCGCCCTGACGACCACTACTTTGATTTGTCGGAACCGGGACGCGTGGTGGTAGACGAAGAAGGCTTCACCGAGTTTCATCCCGATGAAAATGGTCGCGACCGACTGATGGAGATGAGTCCTGAACAATCCATTCGCGTGATCGAAGTCCAGCGAGCTCTTTCGAGTCAGCCACCACGTCAAGCGGTTACCCAGTGAGTTTCCGTTGCCCGTGTGCTGCACATTGCAGGGCCGATGACCCAATCACTAGAACTCGATGAGCTTTAGCTTGCCCGGGATGCCTTGCTCGCCAATGTGTCCGGTCGCTTCGAGTTCAATCGGGCCGCGTCCGATCTGGTCGGGCGTCAAGGAAACGGTTACGGACGTGCCGCTGGTTTCTGCTACGACACGACCGAGATGCTTCAATTCAATTCGCTCCGCGTCAGGGCATGCGAGCTTGATTCGCAGTGTCTCGCCGTCGGTTGATAAAACATCGATGGTCGGCAGGATGTTGGGATTGCCCAAAACCAAAGTGTCGGTGATTGTGATTCGTGGTTGCGTCGTGTGGCGTCCGATCAACACGGCTCGGCAACGCAGAGCTCCTTCCAGATTCTTCGGTAGTTTGACCTCGATCTTTTTCGCTGGACGAGAAACCGCGATTCGTTTGTCTTGCAAATACAGTTCGATCGCCGCGGTTGGCGATGTGTTCTCATTGCCCGGCAGAGCTTGCCAAAAGAAATTGACCGGGACTTTGTCACCCATCGGTTCGCTGACTTCCATTCGAACAAAGTCAATCGGAGCTTTCGCGAAGGGCTGGCAGGCTGGATCGCCGACGATCAACAATTGGTAAGGCGATGTGGTTGTCAGATAGAACGCTTCGATCGCCGAGACGCCTTCCGCGTAGTACGCATGCATCATGGGCGTCGGAAATTTTGGAATCAACGAATAGGGTTCTGCGACGGCACCGCTGCTGATCGCCGCTCCGGCATGCAGTAACTCGGTCAACTTGGTTTGCGAGTTGGTTTCAAAGGCCGCACCCAAACTAGTGAGATTTTCGGCGATGGCTCCGGGAACCATCGACCACGGTTGATTCTTGGCATCGAAGCTGGCCGCTCCCAACATCAATCCAATGTATCGCTTGTTCGACGTTGGCAATTTCGACGAGAAGATCTCAACGTCGCGATCGCGAGACATCAACCAAGCCAAACCGTCGGCGTACAACGGTTCGCGGGTTGTGACCCGAACGTCCGATGTCTTGGCAAACGCGACCGTTCCATCAGGGTAGCTTCGGTCAGCCTGGCGAGCTCGTTTCAAAACATCAATGGCTTGCTGAAGCGTGCTGCCGCGCTCGTGCACCACGCCCAACACGCAGGACAGCATGTATGGCATGCCGCCCTTGGCACTGGGAATCATATGTCCGGTGCTTGTCCATCCAACGCTGGCCGAGAAGGGAACCGGTCCTTGGTTCTTCATTGGGACGTCTTGTAATTGATCCACGACCGCGTCGAAACCCTCGGTCGAGGCCAGCTTTTGCAGCGACTCCGATTCTTCGACGTAACGTCGGTTGGCCCAGCCCGACGCCGCCGCCAGCGTGAACCGTTCGAGTGCGGCGTCCATGTCGCCGGCGTTCGCAAACGCTTCGGTGGCGCGAATATTTAGTGGATGCAACGTCGGATAGTCGTCGGCAATGTTTGACCAAAGTTCGGCAGCCTGTGTCCACTCGTCCGCGGTGGTCGCTTCGTTGGTTGCGATTTCAGCTGCCTTGAATTCTCCGCCAGTCTCGCCCGCAAATGGATTCGCGAAATGGCGTTCGAATTGGCCGCGAGCGTAGAAGTTGCTGCCCCAACCCAGGTAGTCCGACGAATCGGAAAGAACCCAGCGGTAGAAGAAAGTCATCGAGTTGATCGACGCGACCGGACGCTGATACTTTTTCTGGTTCTCGTCAGTCAGCTGTTTGGTGTGTTCGCGAATGTCGACCGCGGTGGGGAATCCCGCCGAGTACGCAATCACCTGCGCGTTCGCGGCCAGCTTGCGACGGTTGAGCTCATTCAGAACCGGCCGCAAAATCTTTTCGCGAAAATCGTTCAGCGAGACTCGCAGGCCACCTGGGACGTCCTCCAACAAAACAATGTTGGCTGGCGGGATCTCACGCAGATGGACGTAGTGGTTTGCCAGGGTCAACGAATCTTGCGAATTCGCGTTGACGACGACGATGATGTTTTCGCCGCTGATTCCGGCGTTTGTCGAGCCGCAAAACAGACAACCGATCAGCACCAGCCCCAACAGGCAACTCAATCGCCACGACGATGGAAGGCAGCGAAAGGCGGACGCTATCAAGTGAAGTGTTTGCGAAAGCATCGATTGAGAATCGTTTTCGGAACGGGATTGTGCCTGTGGGACCACCCCATTGTAGAACGATTGAATCGCGCATTTCGCGGTCGCACGGTTCTTCGATCACGGGATTTCGAAGAATCCCGATCATCGCGAATCCAGATCGGCTTTGGCGGGCTGTTGATTTTATGAGCCGTACCGCGTTAGCGGCGGTTAGTCAAACGCCAACCGGGGCGAACGCCCATCGGCTAATTGTTGTCATTCGGTATACGACTAAATTAACAGGCTGTTAGGTGTAGTAGAGCACCAAGCTGATCGCGAGCAGCGTTGCGGCCCAGAACGCCATCGTGCTGGTGGACCAAGTTCGACCGATCCAACCGTTGACGTTGAACGAACGCTGCACCATTCGTAGTCCACTTCGCAGCGTCAATAAAAAATCGTGGCGGAACGTTTGGTCGACCAGTTCAATTGCGACTTGGCCGCCACGAGTGGCTTTTGGAATCAAGCGACGGTAGACCCAATCGGTGTCCAAGTTCACGGCTCGCTGTTCCGCGGGATAGAGGCCTGATTTCATCAACGCGACGAAGGCGAGAGCCGCGAACATCAGCAATTGAAGCTGAGTGACGACGTGGGTGATGGTGTATGGATGGTAGTCCACATCAAACGGAAGCAGTCGGTACAGCAATGGATAGGCGATTCCCAGTGCGACGCACGAGAAGGCTGCGATGCTCATCGCCAACAACATGTTCCATGGGGCTTCCTTGACGCGTTTGCCACTGTCGTGGGCAAAGAACGCGAAGAACGGAATCTTGATTCCGGAGTGTTCCATCACACCAGCGGAGGCGATCAGCAACACGATCCAAACGCCGAACATGTGTTCTTCGCCGGCGGCTGAGATGATCATGGATTTGCTGACGAAACCACTGAGCAGCGGAAAGCCGGAGATCGCTCCCGCACCAATCATGCAAAACGCGGTTGTCCATGGCATCGACTTGTGAAGTCCACCCAGTTCGGTTGCTTTTGCCGTGCCGACGCGAAACAGCACCGCACCGACGGACATGAATAGCAACGATTTGTAGATGATGTGACAGAACGCGTGAGCCACGGTCCCGTTGATGGCCAGCTCCGTTCCGATGCCGACGCCGACGACCATGAACCCGAGTTGGTTGTTGAGCGAATACGCGAGGACTCGTCGGAGGTCGTTTTCGATCACCGCGAAGATGATGGGGAACAACGTCATGATGCAGCCGACGGTGATCAATGGATCAAAGCCTGCAAAGCCGCGAGCCAGCGAATACACGGCCAACTTTGTCGTGAACGCACTGAGGAATACGGTGCCGGTCACGGTCGCTTTGGGATAGGAATCTTGCAACCAGTTGTGCAGCAGTGGGAAGGCACACTTGATTGCAAAAGCGATCAAGACGCACCAAGCGGCGGGCGAAATCGCGTCGTCACCAAACAGGGTTTGTCCTTCGCTGACGAACAGGTCGAATTTCAGCGAGCCTGTTTCGACGTACTGAATGATCGCTCCCGTGAGCAGCAATACTCCCGAGCCGACCTGCACGATTAGGTAGCGCATCCCGGCTCGATACGCCGCGGGTGTATCCGATGCCCAAACCAAAAACACGCTGCTGATTGCAGTGAGTTCCCAGAACACAAACAGTGTCATCAAGTCACCGGCACAGCACGCACCGATGGCCGCGCCGGCGTAGACCATTCCGGCGATGTGTTGCCGAGTGTCTCGCACGTGCAACGCATAAATCGCGGACACGATGGCCGCGATATGGAACACCAATCCGAACGGACGGCTGAGAGAGTCAACGCGAATGGGTTGGAGTTCAGCGCCCAACATCGAAAATGTCTTCGCGGTTTCTCCATCGCTTAGAACCGGCGTGAACCAGAACAGCAAGCCGCTCAGAATGGCGAGGCCAAGTGCACCGCCGGCCTGGGCCCGCTTGGGCAACAGCCAAAGGATGACACCGCCGACAATCATCGGCCATCCAGGAGGCAAAGCAGACAACAGATTCATGCTTGTTCTCCTGAGGTATTGTCTTCGGGGCGGTCCAGACGCGGGAATTCGTTTTCGGGTTCAGGGTCGTAGTAACCCTCAGGCTTTTTGATCAACGGACGCAGCAACGTTCCCAAGAACACAACTGCCACAAAGGCAATGAAGCCAAACCAAGCTTGGAAGCCGAAAAATGTTTCGACTTTGCCAAAGTGTGGGTGAGGGTTCTCGTAGAACAAATCGGCGAGAACAAGCAGCACGCAAACGACGACCAAGCCGATGATCATCCGCCGGATGTTCTGCGGTCGTTCGAACCAACTGGGGTCGGAAGGAGGTGTGTGGCTCATGAGTTTGGCGTCTGCGTGATCGGCAACAGGGCTTCGTAAATCCAGTCGGCGGCGAAGAACAATGCGACGCTGCCAATCGCGGTGATGCACAGTGGAACCACGCACATCATGGGGGCTTCGTGAATCCCGTCGGTTGGTGCGTGATGATGCGAGTCGTGCTCGTCGGCTTCGTGCCCGTGTGCATCATCACTGTGTGATTCATCCGTCTTGGGTTTGCCCATGAAGGCAAGCATTGGGATCGGCACCAAGTAAGCAATGTTGAGCAGCGAACTGACCATCAACGCAGCAGTGAGCAGGTACTGGTGAGTCTCCACGGTGCCAACGGCCAAGAACCATTTGCTCCAGGCACCGCCGCCGGGCGGCAACCCAATGATGCTGACCGAGGCCAACAGGAACGCACCAAAGGTGAAGGGCATTTGTCGGCCGAGTCCACGCATGTCGCTGATGTTCTTCTTGTGAGCTCCGACATAGATCGCACCAGCGCAGAAGAACAGCGTGATCTTGCCGACCGCGTGCATCGCGATGTGCATGCCGCCGCCGATGATGCTGTTCGGCGTCGCGAGGGCGGCGCCCAGTGTGATGTAGGCCAGTTGACCGATCGTCGAATACGCCAGTCGTGCTTTCAGGTTGTCTTTTGTCATCGCGACCAAGGACGCGACCACCAACGAGAACCCGGCAACGTAAGCCAGCCAAAGGTTCACGCCTGAATCGGTGAGCAAGTCCAACCCGAAGATGTAGACCACCACTTTCAGCACCGAGAACACGCCGACCTTGACCACCGCGACCGCGTGCAACAATGCACTGACGGGCGTTGGTGCGACCATGGCGGCGGGCAGCCAGCG
>NZ_DDGH01000054.1:73823-81267 GCF_002337565.1 Rhodopirellula sp. UBA1907
ATGGCGGCGGGCAGCCAGCGGTGGAATGGCATCAGGGCGGCTTTGCCAATCCCGAACGCAAACAAAGCCAGCAGCAGGCCAAGTCCGACGGTGGAGATCTTTTCGTCCGCGACGGGTTCCGCCAGGATTCCTCCGAGCGTGAATTCCAAGGTGCCGGCCAGCGAATAAGTCCAAGCAATCGCAAGCATGAAAAAAGCGATCGAGGTGGACAGCAAAATCCCGAGGTAAACCCGTCCGCCGTTGCGAGCTTCTTCATTGCCATGGTGCGTGACCAATGGATAGGTCGAGATCGTCATGACCTCGTAGGCAACAAACAGCGTGAACAGGTTCTTTGCATACGCTGCAGCGATGGCCGCGAAAATGGCGAAGGCAAAGCAGCCAAAGAATCGTGTCTGATTGTCTTCGTTGTGACCCCGCATGTAGCCGACCGCGTAGATCGTCGTCAGGATCCAAAGCCCCGAGGCAACGAGCGCGAAAAGCATCCCCAACGGTTCGACTTTGAATGCGATTTGGAATCCGGGCAACCACTCACCCCACATCCATTCCGGACGCTCGCCGGCGAACACGCCGCTGGCCATTCGGCATGTCAGCAAAAAGAGAATGGTTGCGACGGTGAGCGTGCAGCCTTCGCGAACGTTCGGCGATTTGCCGGTTAGCGTGAGCAGCACATAGGCAATCAGCGGCAGCAGCAACGAGAGCCAAATTTGCATCGAATCGGTCATGGCGTGGCTCCCAACAATCCCGCAGCCGCGGCGGCGGCCAAATCAGCGGAGTAAGTGGTCCAAACACCAAACACGAAGGTTCCTGCTAAGACGACATAGGTTGGGATCAACATGCCCAGCGGAGCCTCCTTGGCCTTCAATACTTTGGCGGTCGGTTCACTGAAATACAGCGTTTCGACCACTCGCCAGACGTAGACCACCGCCAGCAAAGAACTCAGCAGCATCAGCACGGCGACCGGCCACATGCCTTTTTCCATTGCCGCGGTGAGAAGCAACCATTTGCTGATGAAGCCTGCCGTGACGGGAACACCGATCAACGCCAGTCCACCGATCGCCCAACCGAGTGACGTCCAGGGCATCGTTTTTCCGGCACCTTTCCAATCGTCCAGTTTGACGCTGCCCAATCGCAGCGCGAAGCAACCAACGATCATGAACAACCCGCCTTTGATCAACGCGTGATTGAACATGTGCACGATGCCGGCGGTCAGTCCACCTGGCGTCGACATGCTGATTCCTAAAATCATGTATCCGATCTGAGCGACGCTGGAATAGGCCAGCAACCGCTTCACGTTGGCTTGGTAAATCGCCGCGGTCGATGCGACAAAGATTCCGACCAATGCCAGAATGGTCAGCTCGGTATCAAGCGGCAGGTAGTCGAAGGCGAATCCCGGCGTGATGATTCCAAAGATCACACGAATGAACGCGTACACCGAAACCTTCGTTGCGGTCGCGGCAATGAAGCAGGTCACCACCGATGGGGCATACGTGTACGCGTTGGGCAGCCACGTGTGCAGAGGGAACACTGCCATCTTCACGCACAATCCGATGACCAAGAAACTGAAGGCAACCAGAACAGTGCGAGGACCGTTTTCTTGTGGAACGCGAGCGGCGATGTCGGCCATATTGAGCGTGCCGGTCATCTGATACAGCAGACCGATGCCAATCAAAATGAATGTGGCACCGATGCTGCCAATGATCAGGTACTGGAACGCGGCCAATGGGGCTCGGCGAGTTTGCCCGAGACTGATCAGTGCGTAGGACGACAGAGACGAGATTTCAAGGAAGACAAAGACATTGAAAAGGTCACCCGTCACGCACATGCCCATCAATCCGGTCAAGCACAACAAATATGTTGCGTAGAACAGGTAGTGCTTTGATCGAGCGATTTCGTCGTCAACGGATTTCGGTGCGTAGACCAGAACGATCGCACCAATGCCCGACACGAACATCATCACAAAGGATGACAGTGAATCGACCAGGTATTCGATGCCGTACGGCGGAGCCCAGCCGCCCAGGTTGTACCGGATGACTCCGGTTTGATTGACTTGCGCGACCAATGCGATGGAAATGCCAAACGTGATCCAGGAGACCAGCAACGCGAGCGTGTAGGCGGCGGTTCGCTGGTGCAAGATCACGCACAGCGGAGCCGCGACCAACGGCAACACGATCAATAGAATCGGGAGATGTTCCGTCAATTCACTGACTCCGAATCGGTGGGGGTGTCGGGTGAACTCCCGGCCAGTGAATGAGTGTCTGCGTCAATCCATTGGTCCTCGTCGTCGTCATCTGGCAAGCCGTCGGCTCGATCGATTTCCAAAATTCGGTCTTCCTCGATCGTTCCGTAGTCTTCGCGAATGCGAACGACCAACGCGAGTGCCAGTGCGGTGGTGGCGATGCCAACCACGATCGCCGTCAGCATCAAAACGCTGGGCAATGGGTTGGAGTAAATGATGTCGGCACCGGGCAAATCAGCGTGCGCGGCATGCGCTCCGACAATCTCTTCGGAGACGGTTCCGAGGGCGTGGGTTCCGTGCTCGCCGTGGCCGGTCTCGTGCATCGCTTTGGCCTGAGCCTCGGCGACTTCGGGAGGAATGATCGGTGCCGTGCCGCCGCGAACTTTGCCCATCGTGACGTAGAGCAAAAACACGGACGTTTGAAAAATGTTCAGCCCGATCACGGCTTTGATGAGGTTTCTTCGTGCCAGCACGATGTAGAAACCGGTCATCATCAAGACGATCACGATCCAGTAGTTGTAGAGCCCCGCGGCTTGTTCCAAGGCTGGACTATTCATACGAATCGACTCCGGCTGGCGAAGGCGTAAAAGATCATCGTCATCACCGAGGTCACCGTGATTCCCACGCCGACTTCCACCAAGAAGATCCCCAGGTGTTGTCCACCGGGCAGGTATTTGTGGTTGAAGGAGTGCTCTAGGACGTCGTAGTCCAAAAAGTTGCCGCCCAGCATCATCGTGGCGAAGCCGGTGCCGGCGTAAACCAAGACGCCGATCGCCATCAGCTTTTCGATCACGATGGGTGGAGCGACACGTTTGATTGCATCGAGCCCGAAGACCAGGCCGTAGAGAATCAGCGCCGAAGCAAAGATCACTCCCGCCTGAAAACCACCGCCGGGTCCGTAGTCACCGTGGAACTGGACATAAAACGCGAATAGCAAGATGTACGGGATCAGCAGCTTGGTGATCACGCGAATGATTGGAAACTTGATCATGCGTTTGCCTTCCGTCGACGTCGTTTGGCTCGGTTCGCGATCGCCGGACGTTCCATTTCATCTCGTCTCAGGATCAGCAACACGGCGATGCCGGCAGTCAGCACAACGGTGGTTTCACCGAGCGTGTCGTAACCCCGGTATGACGCCAACAACGCGGTGACCACGTTGGGCAATCCGTGCATGTCATCGAGCGATCGCTCAACAAACGAGGGATCCGGATGCTGATGGACGACCGCGTTGGGGTCGCCATAGTGCGGCATGTCGAGCGTGCCGTAAATCAAGGCTCCGCCCGTGACCAGCACAACAAGCAGCGGTACGATTGGCGATCGCTTGGTCGGTTGCTCTTGTTCGCCCGTGAGCGCCAGCGTGCTGAGCATCAACACGGTGGAAATGCCCGCGCCAACAGCGGCTTCCGTGAACGCAACATCGGGTGCATCCAGGATCAGCATCCAGGATGCACTCAGAAAACTGTAAATGCCGGTGAACATCACCGCGGCCCACAACTGTCGCAATCTCGCGACCGTCACGGCGGTGAGTGCCAGCAACGCCAGGATGGCAAAGACAACCCAATTCATGAGGCGTCTCCGTCACGCGGGCCGTATGGCGGGTTCATCATGGTGTTCGGTTTTGGTTTGACGTCGAGTTCCGGTTTGACCCCGTGAGTCAACGCCGAGTGGGCCAACGCGTGGCATGAACTGGGGCTGGTGATGGTCAGGAAAAACAGAATTGCAACCAGCTTTGCCGCAACCAATGTGGGACCCGCCAAGCAGAGCAGTCCGATCAAAATCAATCCGGCACCCATCGTGTCGGTGATGCCGCCACCGTGCATGCGCGAGAAGAACTCGGGCAACCGGATGATTCCAATTCCACCCACGATGGAAAAGAACGCTCCCGCGATCAAAAAGAACCAGCTTGCGATTTCCAACGCGATCATGAGTCACCTCTCATCAGGCGGGTTCCTCACCAAAGCTGCGGTACTGAGTGAATCGCAACAAAGCGACCATGCCGATGAAGTTCATCAGGCTGTAGAGCAATGCGAGATCGAGAAAGTCGGTCCGTGCGGTCACGAAACTGACCACACAGATGAACAGTACCGTTTTGGTGCCGAACATGTTGAGCGCGAGCACGCGGTCGAAAACCGTCGGACCGGCCATCGCGCGAATCAAAGCGAGCGTCATCGTGACCAAGACGGCCGCGGACGTCGCCATCATCACGTGATGCGTTGCACTCAATTGGAATGCTTGAGCGGAATAATTCAGCATGTTGTGCAGGTCGGCGGAGCTCGCGTGCCCACGCCCCGACGCCGAATGGGCGACGTGACCGGCCGCTTCGCTCGCGGCGAACATCAGTGGCATCATGCAACAGGGAAACATCACTTGGATTTCTCCAGTCGGCAGATGCGTTCGTCCATCTCACCGGACATGTCTTCCTCGGTTTCTTCCAGGTTCAAACCATGGATCAAAATTTTGTCGTCATCCATCTGGACCGACACGGTGCCGGGAGTCAGCGTGATGGAGTTTGCCAGGATGACTCGTCCGAGTTCGCATTTTTGATGCGACCGGATCGTGATCATGTTGCGCTTCAGCTTCATCTTGCGCGACAAAATGATCTTGGCGACGGCCAAGTTGCTTTCAACAATTTCCTTGGCCAACCAAGGTGCATAGAACACGAACGGGCGGATGCCGAGCTGAGCCGGGGCGCCTTCCTCGTCAACGATTCTCATTCGCAACGAGACGTAGAGGCTGACCAGCACCGACAACGCACCGAGTCCAAGAAGGAACGGGTTGTCAAAGTGTCCTGACCAGAGCAGCCAGGTCGCGATCAATGCGACAGTGAGCCAAAACGCGTATCTCACGAGAGGATCCGATCCGTGGGGAGATGTGCAAAACGTAGACACGTTATCCACAAACTCGCGTTCGCAACAAGTGGGACCGGTGCGATAAATCGTTTTGATCGAACGATTTATTTGCGAGGGTTCAGAAGTCTACCAACAACCGATCGCGAGCCGCTCTTTGAACGAGTCGATCACGACCAAGCGATTGTGTTTGCCTGGTTTAGCTGGTTTGCTCAGTTTGTTGTTTGCGTTGTCTGGCCGGCCTGTCATTTCGCAATGAGGCAACCGCAGGGGACAAGGTTCATATCGATGCATTCGCCGCAGCAAACGACGTGGAGGCAGTGCGTCGGGATGATTCATCGCTCTTGGCGGAAGCCAGCAATTCACCAAGTTGTTCAACAAGCCGTTCAGGTCGCGACCAGCATCGATGTTTGTGGTTCCAGGCGGTTTGCCCAGGCTGCGGGGGATGGCCTCAAGCGACGTTGCTTTGTTGCGCAGTGAACGGTTGTTTGGTCAGCGTTTTCAATCGCGATGCGCACAGGCGAGCTCGATTGACATCGTCGCAGTCAAAGAAAACGTTCGCGATGCGTTTGAGACAGCACTGGCAGTTCACCTCATCGAGCCGGTCCGGGATGACTGGCGTGAGAACCTTGATCGCGTCGGTCTTGCGTTCGAGTCGAATCAACAAAGACGCCAGTCCGATTCGAAAGTGGACGTTGCGAGGATCGAGCGAGATTGCGTGTCGGATCAACGACTCGCAGATTTCGGATGGATGGCCGCACTGCTGGGCGTAGTAACCCATTTGATAGTGAACTTCGGGCTGCTCCGGATTCAAAATGCCCGCTTGCCGACAAGCCTCCATGGCCAACCGCGGCGCGTCGATCGCCTCCAATCCGGCCGCGATTCGCAACAGCTCCGCACTGGAGACTTTGCCCGACGTCGCGACCGACATCAGCAGTTCCTTGGAAAGGTTGTGTCTGCCGACGGATCCATATGCGATCGCCAGTTCAATTTGGACCGCCCGCGAAAGCGGTTGAATCAGGGCGGCACGTTCGAGTGCATCGATCCCTTCATCGAATTCGCAGAAGCAGAGGCTGGCCATGCCCAGCAACGTCAGGGCGTCGGCGTCGTCCGGATCTTGGGCCAATGCGTATTGAGCAAACTGGATCGCGTGAGCGAAGCGACCGGACTCGAACTCGAGGTGAGCGATGGAGAGTGATTCATTCATGGTGGATCTACAGCGTTGGTTTGGCAGATTGGATCGGCTTGGCGGCACGTTCAGCCCGCAAAGCTTTGGATCGTTCATGACAGGCGATCGCTAAATCGGTGTGGTTGTGACGGGTTAACAAGTCGGCAATCCGTTGCAAACAACTAAAGCATGTTGCTGTTCGGATCTGGTCGACCTCAAAGGTGAGAGCGACTTCGAGTGCCTCGCTTTCGCGTTGCAGTTGGATCAGCAATGAAACCAGCCCGACTCGGTAGTGGACGTTGCCGGTGTCGAGTGCCAGGGCACGCCGAGTCAGCGCTTCGCTGATGTACAACGCGTGACCGCAGTGGGCGGAGTAAACGCCCATGTCGTAGTAAGCTTGTGCGACCGAATCGTCTCGCTCCGTGATCCACTCGCAGACCTTCATGGCGAGCTGAGGTGAATCAATCGCGGACAAACCGCCGGCAACCTTCAGCATCAAATCCGCATCTAAGCGGCGGCTGAGTGCGAGTTCCAAATACAATTCGCGTGCCAAGTCGATTCGGCGAAGTTGTGCGTAGCACGACGCGAGCGTGATCCGCGCTTCGTCTGGGATTGGGCCGAGCAGACTTGCCTTTTCGATTGCATCGGCGGCTTCGACCACGCGACCGCGATCATGAAGTGCCAACCCAAGCAACACGGCCGGTTCGATGTCGTCGTGCGACTGCGAAAGGATGTCTTCCGCTGCAAGAAGCTGGATGACTCGATCAGCATCGCTGCTGGCATGTGCACGCCACGCGAGATCGAGAGTTTCTTGATTGATTTTTGCCACGAGGCCAACCTTGATGACGGATTACGTGCCTCAAGAAGTTCGAGGCAAACAGGTCATGGCTGGCTGGCATCAAGGCGATCGGAGTGCGAATGTCGGCGTTCGACATGTGCTTCACGATCGCCGAGCGTTGCTCGCTGGCTATCGAAAACCAGACGCTTATTGCGACTGGTTCGCAGTATGGTAGCGAATCGTCGATTTGCGTCAACATCGCTTGCGAAAAAGAATCCTCGGGCGGCGATGTGCTCAACCGGCGATGTGACTGCAAACGCTACTTTGCCCCGATCGCGTACAGTTTGTCTCCGCGACGGATCAGCAGTCGGTCGCCGGCTGGTGCGGCGGCGTAGAGCACGTTGCCGCCGCCGAAA
>NZ_DDGH01000038.1:0-8920 GCF_002337565.1 Rhodopirellula sp. UBA1907
GTTCAGGAGGGTGATTTCAACCTTGTGAGCATGGCACTTCAAAACTGCACGACTCTCCCCAGCCTGACCTCTTCGATGCCAAGAGGTCGGCTTTACCGGAGAAGCCTTTGAATCGACTCAGGCAATGATCTCTTTGACCACTCGAGCGGGCTCGACTCCGGTCAATTTCTGTTCCAGTCCTTGGAACGGGAACGTGAGCCGTTTGTGGTCGACGCCAAGAAGATGAAGCATCGTGGCATGCAGGTCACGAACATGAACCGGGTCGGCAACGACGTTGTAGCTGAACTCATCCGTCGCACCGTGTCGTATCCCGCCTTTGACACCGCCGCCTGCCAACAACGCAGTGAAGCACCTGGGGTGGTGATCGCGACCATAGGTGTCCATGTCCAATTTGCCCTGGCCATAAACCGTTCGGCCGAATTCACCGGCGAGAACCACCAGGGTGTCTTCGAGCAATCCACGTTGCTCGAGATCTTTCAGCAGCGCTGTGGTCGGTTGGTCAACATCCTGGCATTGCCCGGGCAAGTTCGCTGGCAACTTCGTGTGGTGATCCCACCCGCGATGGAACAACTGGATGAAACGAACATCGCGTTCTGCCATCCGACGGGCCAGCAAACAGTTGCGGGCGTAAGACCCTGGGTTGTTCACTTCTTCGCCGTACATCGCCAGTGTCTCGGGAGACTCGTCGGAGATGTCCGTCAGTTCGGGGACCGATGTTTGCATCCGAAACGCCATCTCTTGTTGAGCGATGGTGGTTTCGATTTCGGGGTCACCGATCTCACCGAAGTGTTTGCGGTTGAGGTCGCCAAGCGAATCGAGCATTCGCCGACGAATCGCTGGATCGATGCCGCTGGGGTTGGAAAGAAACAGAACCGGATCGCCCGACGTTTGGAAGCTGGTGCCCTGGTGCTTGGACGGCAAGAAACCGCTGCCCCAGAGACGTGAGTACAACGCTTGCACGTTGACCTTGCCGCTCCAGTAAGCCGATGGCATCACGATGTAGTCTGGCAAGTCCTTGTTCAGCGTTCCCAATCCGTAGCTCAACCAGGCTCCCATGCTTGGTTTGCCTGGCAGTTCCGTACCGGTGCAGAACGCGGTTTTGCCCGGGTCGTGATTAATCGATTCGGTGTGCATCGAATCGATGAAGCACAACTTGTCGACTTGCGTCGAAAGGTGTGGCAACAGATCGCTCATCCACATGCCGCTTTCGCCTTGCTGCGAAAAACCAAAGCGACTGGGGACGATCAGTTGCTCTTTGCCACGCGTCATGGCGGTCACGCGTTGGCCTTGGCTGACCGATGGCGGCAACGGTTGATTGAACTGTTTGACCAGTTCCGGCTTGTAATCGAACAAGTCGATTTGGCTGGGAGCTCCCGCCATGAACAAAAAGATCACGCGTTTTGCTTTGGGGGCAAAGTGGCAACCCGCCGGGATATCGGATGGTGCACCGGACGCGGCGCTGGGGGCCGCGGCGCTTGCGAGCTTTGGTCCCAAGACCAACGATGCGAGCGCTGTCGTCCCCAGTCCCATGCCGGCATTGGCCAAGAACCGACGACGATTTTCGCTTGTCGAGGTGATGTGAATATGCATGGCGATTCAATCTTTGGTCTTGGTGATATCGAGGTTGTAGAGCGTGTTGCACAGCACCGTCCAAGCGGCGAGTTCAACTTTGTCTTGAGGCGAGTCGACGGACACTCCCTCGCACAAATCGTCAACCAGTTTGGGTGAGCTGGCGTATTCGTCACGCAGATCGTTCAACAGCGTTTGAAGAACGTCGACCTCTTTCGAATCTGGGAGTTTGGCCGTGACGGTTTCATAGGCGAACAGGATTCGGTCTTCGGCAGGTTCAGCCAAAGTGGACTGAGCCAATTGCCCGGCAGCACGTAGGTATTCGCTTTCGTTGAGCAGCAACAAAGCCTGGGTCGGCGTGTTGGTTCTTTCGCGGCGAGCGATGCAAGCGTCACGATTGGGTGCGTTGAGGATGGTCATTTGCGGTGGCGGCATCGCACGTTTCCAGAACGTGTAGATGCTGCGGCGATAGATCGATTCGCCCTGGTCGGGCCGGAAACGTTCGCCCGTCATCGAAACCGCTTTCCACAACCCGTCCGGCTGCGGTGGTTTGACACTCGGTCCGTGCATTCGCGTGGACAGCAGTCCGCTCGAAAACAAGATTTGATCGCGGATCATTTCGGCATCCAACCGATAGCGAGGGCCGCGACTGAGCAGCCGATTTTCCGCGTCCGCTTTGAACTCATCCGGAGTGGCTCGCGAAGATTGGCGGTACGTTTTGCTCATCACGATTCGCTTGAGCAACGCTTTGACATCCCATCCTGACTCGACAAACGGCACCGCCAATTCATCCAACAATTCAGGATGGCTTGGGACCTCGCCTTGGTTGCCAAAGTCCTCGGACGTCTTGACCAGCCCGACGCCAAAAAAGAGTTGCCAGAAACGGTTCACCGCCACGCGTGCGGTCAGCGGGTTTTCAGGTGCCACCATCCAATTGGCCAAATCCATGCGGGACGGTGTTTCGGATCGGGTCTTCAGCGGCGGAAGGGATCCTGGGACGCCGCGTTGGACTTCTTCCCCGGGAGCGTCGTACTGCCCGCGAATCAGAACGAACGTCTTTCGGACCTCGTCGCGTTCCTTCATCACCATCGCTTTTTCGACCGAACGCTCGACGGCATCTCGATCACGTTGCACCTGGCGGCGTTGTTTTTTAAGCGATTCCAAACGCGATTTCAGTTTCTCCTCGGGTTGGTTCGTTGGTTTCTCTTCCGAGCGAATCCGCTGATCGAGCTTGGCTAATTCCGCATCCAGGCGATCCAGTTCGGCTTGCTGAGCATCGGTTGGGAATCGAGCGAAAGGCTCTTGGAAACCATCCACGACTTTTCGCGGGTTGGTTTCGGGTTCGGCATCGATGTTGTTGAAAAACGCGTACAACGAGAAGAAATCTTTCTGGGTGATCGGGTCAAACTTGTGGTCGTGACACTGTGCGCATTGAACCGTCAGCCCCATGAACGCGGTGCCGACGGCGGTGACGCGATCCAACACATTTTTGACGTGACTTTCTTCCGGCAATGCGGTTCCGCGATCGATGATCAAGTGCAACCGATTGAATCCGGATGCGATCAGTTGGTCTTTCGTTGGCTGAGGATATAAATCGCCAGCGATCTGGTCTCGAACAAATTCGTCGTACGGAAGGTTGTCGTTGAAAGACCGAATCACCCAATCGCGATAGGCGACGTGGTTGCGATAGAAGTCTTTGTGCATCCCGTTCGTGTCAGCGAAACGCACCAGGTCCAGCCAGTGGCGGGCGATGTGTTCTCCGAATTGAGGACGCGAAAGCAGGTCGACGATCAATTCTTCCCACGCCAATTCGGGTGAGTTGGCGTAGGCCGATTCAAACTGGCGGATCGCTTCTCGGCTGGGTGGCAGCCCCGTCAAATCGAAAGTGACTCGTCGCAACAGAGTTCTCGCGTCGGCTTCTTCTGATGGGCGACGCTGCTGCGACTCAAGCTTTCGAAGCACAAACTGATCGACCGTCTGTGCACTCCACTCAGCATTTTGGGTCACCGGTGGCTGTGGCCGTTCTGGGACTCGGAATGCCCAGAAGTCTTCGTAAACGGCACCGCTTACGATCCATCGCCGAATCAGTTCCGTTTCTTCTTCGTTGAACGGCTCCAAATGTGAATCCGGCGGCGGCATCAACATCGATTCATCATCGGCAGTGATCCGGTGCCAAACTTCACTGTCCTCAGCCGAGTGAGGTTCGATTGAGTATCCAATCGCCCCCTCATCTCCGTCGGGTTGGTCCAGTCGCAAACCTCCCTCTCGCGAACCGGCGTCTGGACCGTGGCAGGCGAAGCATCGGTTCGAAAGCAACGGCCGGATGTCGCGACTGAACGAGACCGATGATTCGTCCGTGACGGAAACCGATTCGGTGTCCTCTGTCTCCGGATCGACGTCCTCAGCGTTCGAGCGAACTGGCGCGAGCGAGCCAGAAAACGTGGTGCAAAGGGCGGCGGCCAGCATCAAGACGGTTGGCATGCGCGTCTCGCGGGCGAACCGATTTGGGAGATAGCCCCGTTGGAATGGCATAGGTGTTGATCAGCGTTCGGCGGCAGGGTGGTAGGCGGGATTCGATCAGTGTAGATCGAACGGGAGCATTTGAAAGCACAGCGGCAAGTCTCGATGGAGTCCGAGCTCGCACGATGCCTCTGTGATTCTCCCGGCGAACGATCCTATTTTTGCAATCCAATTCCTATGACGTTTCACTTTTCGGAAATTTGCGTGGATTTTCGCGAAAACAACGCAACAGGTCGCGTCCATGTCAGGATGTAAGTGTCGAGTTTCAGTCGTTACTCATCGTTATTCGTTCATCCCTGAGTCAACGCATTTTCGGCACTGTGCTTCCTTGGTACCCACCTGATCAGACTCGGTACCCACCTGATCAGAATGGCCTGCAGCCATTGGCCATCTGCACTCCCCACTCCCCTTCCCCAATGAACGATACAAAGACCACTCCATGGATCGACGTGAATTTGCCGGAATGACCTCGCTCGGCATTCTTGGCGGACTGGTAAGTGCGAACAAGTTGCTGGGGACGCGTCCCCTCTTGGCGAGTGGTTCGGATGCTGCGTCACAGAACCGATTGCCCGAGCAGGAACATTCGGATCTGCGATCGCTGGCGAAGTCTTTGCTGGTGGATTGGTGCGATGGCATGATCCGCCGCCAAACCATTGCCCCTGATGATCCGTCCGCGCACGGTGCTCTCCAATGTGACTCTTGCAGTCACATCCACGGCCGATGCAGCGATGCCTTGTACCCGTTTCTTCACTTGGCTCATTCGACCGGCCAACAGAATTACTTGGACGCGGCACGGAATGTGTACGCGTGGGCGGAAAACAACGTCAGTCGAGAAGATGGTAGCTGGACCAACGATATCAACCCTCGTTCGTGGCGCGGGACCACCATCTTTGGCGCGATCGCGTTGGCCGAAGCACTGCACTACCACGGTGAAGTCCTAGATGCCGACGAAAAGCGTGCCTGGGAACAACGCTTGGACGAAGCAGCCGGCGGGTACTTGTTCAGCGACTTTCGAAAAATTGATTTCACGAATCTGAATTACGGCATGACGGCCGTCTACGGCTTTCATTTGTTCGGCCGCGTATTGAACAATGCCAAGTACACCGAACGCAGCCAGCAGCTCGCGGTCCGAGTCAAAGAGTTTTTTACCGAACCGAACAAGTTGCTCTGGGGAGAGGGAAAGCCCAACGACAATCGCAGCGGCCGTGGACTGCTGCCGGTTGATCTTGGTTACAACGTGGAAGAGTCACTCAATGGCGTGGTGCTTTACGCCTTGGAAGTCGGTGATGAATCGCTGCTGGATTTGTTGACTCAGTCGATGAATGGGCACCTGGAATTCATGCTGCCCGATGGTGCCTGGGACAACAGTTGGGGAACTCGTTCAGCCAAATGGTCTTATTGGGGCAGTCGAACCGCGGATGGATGCCAACCCGCGTTCGCATTGATGGCTGATCGCAATCCAGCATTCGAAACCGCCGCGATCAAAAATGCGGAACTGCTGAAACGATGCACGGCAGACGGCCTGCTGCACGGCGGTCCTCACTACGTCTCTCACGGGGTCAAACCCTGCATCCACCACACCTTTGCACATGCCAAAGCGATGGCGTTGGTGCTGGACAAGACGCAGCCGACGGCGACGAAACACGAACTGAAACCGTTGCCTCGAGTGACGTCAGATGGTGTCAAGCACTTCGCCGAACTGGATGTATGGTTGGCAGCAAAAGGCCCATGGCGAGCAACCGTGTCGGCGTATGACTCCATCTACAAAACCAAATCGGCCGATCACATCCAGCAACCCACGGGCGGCTCGCTCGCGGTCCTTCATCACGCCCAAGTCGGCACGTTGCTAGCATCCAGCATGGCTCGTTACATCCAAGTCGAACCGCTGAATCAACAACCGCAACCCGGGAAGGACTTCCCGCTCACGACTCGATTGGAACGACGCAACGAAGCGGGATGGTTCACGAATCTGTACGACCTCAAAGCCAACGTGACCTCCAATACGAGTGATGACCAAGTCCGATTCGACGTCGCAACGACGCTGCAGGACGAAGACCGGCAGATCGAAGACGAGTCAAATTCCCAGTGCCAGTTGAGCTATCGCATTGAACGTGAACGCGTGCTGATCACCGCCTCACCAGCCCAATCCGATCGCCAAGCAAATGCGTTTGCTTTGATCGTTCCCATCGTTTCACCGACTGGCGAAACGGTCCGAAGAGTATCCAAGAACCAGATTGAGATCGAAAAGCCGGAGGGAACAGTCGTCTGCAAGTGCAATGTGCCGTTTGCAATCCATGGTGATGCCCAGTCCAGTGGTGCCCAGTCCAGTGGTGCCCAGTCCAGTGGTGCCGAGTCGCGTGTTTTCAACATGGTGCCTGGAATGGAAGCGGTGCCTCTGGTTGTGGAGTATCCTGGCGGAAACGTCAGCGAAATCCAGTTTGAGATTTCGGTTTCGTAGACTCGACTTCCATCCTTTGCCTTTCAGTGGTTCCATGCAGATTCTTGTTCGTGCGTTGATTGTCTTGACACTGGTTGCCTTCGCAAAAGGAGTTCCCTGCCAAGCCAAAGATGCAGCGACAGCACCGGCTGAGAAAGTCCAGCCCACGGAAGCCAACCCTTTCGCTGATCTGAAGCAACAGCTCAAACAAACCTGGCCGAACAACCGCTTGGTTCGATTTGTCTTTCACGGGCATTCCGTCCCCGCCGGGTATTTCCGCACGCCGATTGTTCGACGTTTTGATTCGTACCCGGTGCTCTTTCACCAAGAACTTTGCGAGCGTTATCCAACCGCGGTGATCGATGTTTGCAACACCGCGATCGGAGGCGAGAACTCGGTCAGTGGGGCCGAGCGATTCGCGGACGATGTGTTGTCGTTGAATCCCGACGTCATCTTCATCGACTACTGTTTGAATGATCGTCGCATCGGCGTGGATACCGCCCAGGATTGCTGGCGAGAGATGATCAAGCAGGCGGTGGCAAAAGACGTGATGGTTGTCTTGCTGACGCCGACTCCGGATTCCAAGGAAGACATCTTGGATCCCGACTCACCTCTCGTGAAACATGCCGAATCGATCCGGCAGTTGGCTGGTGAGTTTGACCTGCCGCTGGTGGATTCCTACTCGGAATTCCAACGTTTGGTGGGTGAAGGCGATGATGTCACGGACTATCTCTCGCAGTCCAACCATCCCAACCGAGCCGGTCATCAAGTCGTGGCTGATCAGATTCTCGCGTTGTTCGAGTGACGCGAGTGGATCGACACTTTCGCGTGATTCCAAACACGATTCCCAACACTTCCCTGGAATGATGATGTCGCATCGAGCTCACTGGCAGTCGGTTTTATTGGCGTGGACAACGGCGTTTTTCGCCTGCATGCCGCTGTCCGCCACGGCCGATGATGCTGGTGCTGAACCGCCGAACATTGTCTTGATCTTGGCGGATGACCTGGGCTTCAATCAAATCGGAGCTTATGGCGACACCCCGATTCAAACGCCTCACCTGGATCGACTTGCTGCCAACGGAATCCGGTTCACACAGGCCTATTCAGGCAACACGGTTTGCTCGCCATCCCGCGTGTCTTTGTTCACCGGTCGCGACGGACGATTGATGGACAACAATTCCAACACGGTCCAACTGAAAGACATCGACGTCACGATTGCTCATGTGTTGAAGCACGCCGGTTACGACACGGCATTGTTTGGTAAGTATTCCATCGGTTCGCAGATGGGAGTTACGGATCCGTTGGCGATGGGGTTTGATACCTGGTACGGCATGTACTCAATTTTGGAAGGGCACCGGCAATACCCAACCATTCTCTGGCGTGACGGCAAGAAGATTCGAATCGAGGAAAACGAGAGCGGAAAGAAAGGTGCGTATGCACAAGCTTTGTTCACCAACGAAGCGATCCAGTACATTGAACAAGATCACAAAAATCCATTCTTCGTGCTTCTGGCGTACTCGTCCCCTCACGCTGAACTGGCCGCGCCAGCCGAGTTTGTCGAACGCTACAAGGATGCGTTTCCCGAGACCCGCTATGGCGGCATGTCCAATGGGACCGCGTCAGACAAATACGCTTGGTATTATCCCGAGCCTGTTGAACGCCCGCATGCGACGTTGGCCGGAATGGTGACGGCACTTGATGCATACGTTGGCCAGATCTACCAAACGTTGCAATCCAAAGGCGTCGCGGACAACACGTTGATCCTCTTCACTTCGGACAACGGACCGCACGATGAAGGCGGCGGCGACCCGACGTTCTTTCGTGCTTCAGAACCTTACAAAGGGATGAAGCGTGACTTGTACGACGGCGGCATTCACGTTCCGATGATCGCCCACTGGCCCGCTGCCATCCAGTCTCCACGAGTGGACGATACGCCGTGGGCGTTCGCCGATGTGCTGCCAACCTTCGCTGACATCGCGGGCGTGTCCCTGGACATCGTTCCGCGAATCAAGACGAACGGAGTGTCCGTGCTACCGCGTCTTCGCGACGCCCCACGACCGTTGCCCGATCGGACTCTGTACTGGGAATTTGGCAAGCAAGCCGGAGACCCGAATTCCGGAGTGGTCGGCGAAGTCTACCAAGCGGCCCGTCGCGGCAAATGGAAAGCCGTTCGGTACGACATCGAGGGGCCCATTGAGCTGTACGACTTGGATTCCGATCCCGGTGAAACAGTGAACTTGGCAGCCGATAAGCGAGACCTGCGAGAGGAATTCACAGCGTTGTTCGAAGCCAACAAAGACTGAGAATCAACGCTCCACAGCGACGCCGTTCAGGCGTAGAGGTCGTGCAGTTTTTTGATGCCGCTTTTCGCCTGATTTACACACCGCGTACCTC
>NZ_DDGH01000038.1:9081-35024 GCF_002337565.1 Rhodopirellula sp. UBA1907
AGGTCGAGCGACGCCGTTCAGGCGTACGCGAGGGTGAGGGCCGAGCATGGGAAACGGCTCGCACTTCCCGGCCAGACCGCTTCTCTATGGACTTGGCACGATCGTGCTGGTTTTTTGCGCAATCGCAAAGGTTTGCCGCCCAGCCCCCAAGTAGATTGGGGCTGTCCTGGCGACGCTAGTGCGCCGGACGAAGGTTTTCACATCCCTTAGCCGAGTCTCGCGTGAATAGGGGTGGCTGGCAAAATCAACGCCAGTCAGCACTGTTTCTCGTCGATGCGACGCGGCAAAGGGCGTTTTGCTGAGCTTTCCTCTATCCCGGTTTGACCATTGAAGACGCTCCTATCCTTCCTGTTTCTCGCGGCGACCGCTGTCGCCGCCGCAGCATCCGTTTCTGCTCTCGAGCCGCAGCGACTGCGGTGCGAGTACCTCGAGAATCCGACCGGAATCGACATCACTCAGCCACGACTGAGCTGGCAGGTCACGTCGGATCAACGGGGACAATCGCAGACCGCGTATCGGTTGCTCGTTGCCTCTTCGGAAAAGCAGCTTGGATCCAACGTCGGTGACCTTTGGGATTCCGGCAAGGTGGAATCCGATCAAACATTGTTCGTCGAGTATGCGGGCAGCCCGCTTCCGAGTCGCCAAGAATGCTATTGGAAAGTCCAGGTCTGGGATGGGGCCGGCAACGCGACTTGGAGTGACGTCGCCTCATGGTCGATGGGGTTGCTCGACGAAACTGATTGGTCCGCCGACTACATCAGCTATCGCGACGACGCGCCGGTACACACCGATCTTTCAACGCTTCACTTGCCAGCGGCGCGTCAGTATCGAAAGGAGTTCTCGGCTTCCAAATCGATCAAGCGTGCCACCGTCTACGCAACCGCACTCGGCATCTATGAACTGCATCTGAACGGGCAACGTGTTGGCGATGCTAGCTTCGCTCCTGGTTGGACGGACTATCACAAGCGTGCGTACTACAACACCTACGATGTCACTGACTTGGTTCGCGAAGGCGACAACGCGTTCGGTGCTTGGGTCGCCGACGGTTGGTACAGCGGCTATGTGGGGTTTGGATTGTTGACCGGGATGGGACCGGAAAAGAACGGGCGATCAGTTTACGGAAAGACTCCCTCGTTCATGTCGCAGCTCGAGATCGAATTCGAAGACGGTACGAAACAAACCATCGACACCGACACGTCTTGGAAGGTAACCGGCGAAGGCCCGATCCAAGAGGCGGACCTCTTGATGGGCGAAGCCTACGATGCACGTCGCGAAATGGTTGGTTGGTCCAAACCCGGGTTTAAGGATGGCCAGTGGGACGACGCGATTTTGGCGAAGCAAAATGGTGAGGTGACGGCAACGTTCTACGAGTTTCGAAATCCGACCACGGCAGGTACCGGGGTGAAGAACGTCGGCGAGCAACGTGACTTTGGTTTCAAACGGCCAAAGTTGGAAGCGTTTCCCGGAGTGCCGGTTCGTATCACTCAAGAGATCCCCGCCAAAACGGTATCGGAATTGGAACCGGATACGTTTGTCTTCGACCTCGGGCAGAACTTTGCCGGAACGATTCGTCTGAAAGTCAAAGGACGCGAAGGCGAGCGGATTCAACTGCGTTACGGAGAGATGTTGCATCCCGATGGTCGCTTGATGACCGAGAACCTTCGCAAAGCAAGAGCGACGGACTACTACACCTGCAAAGGTGATCCCGACGGAGAGGTCTACCAATCACGATTCACCTTCCATGGCTTTCAGTTCGTGGAAGTGAAGCGTTTACCGGATTCGAATGAAAACGCAGGCGGTGCATCTGCCGAGGCGTCCGGTGGGACACCTCCATTGGACATGGTCACCGGTTTGGTGCTGCACAGCGACACACCCATGGCGAGCACGTTTGAATGCAGTGACTCGATGGTCAACCAGCTTTTCAAAAATGTGGTTTGGACCCAACGAGCCAACTTCCTCGATTTGCCCACCGATTGCCCGCAACGCGATGAGCGGATGGGATGGACGGGTGACGCTCAGGCTTACGTCGCGACCGCGGCTTACAACGCAGACATCGGCGCGTTCTACACCAAATGGCTTCGCGAATTGATGGAGTCACAACGCCCCAGTGGTGCTTTCCCCGGTTACGCTCCGTACCCCTTTCAACATGGATGGGACTTCGGAACGGCGTGGGCGGACGCGGGTGTCATTTGCCCGTGGACGATCTGGCAGTTCTACGGCGACACCCGAGTCATCGATGACTGCTGGGAACCGATGACTCGTTTCATGAGGTGGCGCAAAGAAACCAGCGTGGACAACCTCGGCGTGTCACACGGAAACGCTTGGGGCGATTGGTTGTCTCAAGGCGAAGAAACACCGCTCGACTACATCGACAGCGTGTACTTTGCGATCTCGGCACAAATGATGGCGGAAATGGCGGAAGCAACTGGTCGCGATAAAGACGCCAAGCTCTACCGCGAGCAGCGTGCCGCAACGCAAGCCGCTTTTCAGGCCAAGTACTTGAACGAAGATGGCAGCATCAACGTCCGCACTCAAACCGCTCAAGCCCTGGCGTTGTTCGCGGATCTGATGCCCGCGGATCAACGCGAAGCGACCGGGAAATACCTGGCCAAACGGCTGGCGGAAAACGGCAATCACATGGCGACCGGTTTCCTCGGCACGCGACCATTGCTGCCCGTTCTGTCAGGATCGGGGCAGCATGATTTGGCGACGTTCCTATTGCAGTCTCACGAATTTCCGTCTTGGGGTTATGAGATCTCCAATGGTGCGACCACGATCTGGGAACGATGGGACAGCTACACCAAAGAGGATGCGTTTGGCCGACACAATGCGGCGATGAACTCGTTCTCTCACTACGCTTTCGGCGCGGTTTGCGAATGGATGTTTGCGACGCTGGCAGGCATCCAGTCCGACGGTCCAGGATTCAAGCGGATCGTGATCCGGCCGACCCCGCCGTCGCGTGGAAGCAATGCGATGAACGAACCAATCAACTGGGTGAAGGCATCGTACGACTCCATTCGCGGAACGATTCGCAGTGAGTGGAAAGTGTCGGATGGCAAGTTTCAACTGAACGTCACGATCCCAGCCAACACCACGGCAACCGTCTACCTTCCGACAAAAAATCCCAGCAGCATCACCGAGAGCGGCAACGCTCTGTCGAACACAGCGAACGTCAGCATTCTTCGACAAGAAAACAACGTGGTTGCGTTGACCGTCGAATCGGGCAGCTATGAGTTTTCGGCGTCCAGCGGAATCGCACCAGCAAAGGTTCCGCTGAAATCATCGGCCCCCAAGGACAACTCCATCAATCCAGGTGAGATTGATCTGACCGGTGCGACAAAACTGGAGTCGTGGGACTTCCGAGACCCGCAGGATTTGGCCAAATGGGGCGAGCGAAAAAGTCTCCAAATCGAACAGCGGAATGACGTGGCTTATCTGGTTGCAACAGGCGAAGATTCGCAGATGGCAGTCCGATTGAGCAAGCCACTCGAAGGCAAGTTGGTCATCGAGTTGCGAGCATCGCCCTCACAGAATTCGACCAGCCAATTTTACTGGGCAATTCCCGGCCGAGGTTTCAACGGTCAGCAGCAAACCAAGCGGTTGCTTCGACAATCGGACAACGTGAACGACTATCTTTTCACAATTCCCGATGGACTGACCGTGGGAAAACTTCGCTTGGATCCCTTTGCGACTTACGATAAGTACGCCAACGCCGGCGAGATGATGATCGAATCGATCTCGATCTATCAATTGGCCGATTGATGGCCGGACGTTCTCCCCACGGCCAAGTCATCCGACCCCACATCCCTTCCCACCTCAAAACTGGCCCGCCGCGACACTGGCTGCCAATCCCCACCGGACAACCAATCATGAATCGAATTCCTCTTTCGTTGCTCGCTCTCGCGATTTGCGTTTGTGCTAGCCACGTCATCGTGGCGGGTGAACTCGACCCACAGCAGGATGCATGGCATGCAAAGTACAAGGGCCAAGCGAATGCTCCTTTGCCGGAGGAGATGCTTCTCAACACAGACCCCGAGCCGGATCTGTCGAAAGGTTTCACTTCGTTGTTCAATGGCAAGGACCTGAGTGGCTGGACTCCGAAGGGTGGCACCTGCAAGTTCACAGTGAAAGACGGGATCCTTGTTGGCCAAGTCGTTCCAGGTTCCAACAGCACCTATTTGTCGACTGAACGAGATGACTTCGACGACTTCATTTTTACCTGCGACATGAAGTGGGAAGAGTCGTGCAACAGCGGCGTGATGTTCCGTGCTCAATCCAAACCAGACAAGAACGGAACCGAAACGGTGTTTGGCCCTCAGGCAGAGATGGAGGGATTCAGTCAAGATCGCCATTGGTCGGGTGGCATCTATGGTCAAAGCTGCGGCGGTTACTTTTATCCGCTGTGGTTGAAAGAGCACAAGGAAGCGAGAGCGGCCACCAAGGAAGACATTTGGAATCGTGTGACAATTTCCGCCCAGGGTAACGTCGTTAAAACGTGGATCAATGGTGTGCCAGCCGCCCACTGGATCGACGACGGATCCTACCCCAAAGGCTTCTTCGGTCTGCAGGTACACAAAGGCGCGAAAGGCACCGTGCTGTGGAAGAACATCCGAGTGAAAGAACTGGCGAACAAGCCCGCTGCGTCGCCGAAGGCCAGTGCATCGAAGCGTCCCAACGTTCTATTCATCCTGGCCGATGACCTGGGATGGAGCGACACGACTCTGTTTGGAACCACGAAGCTCTATCAAACACCGAATATCGAACGGCTCGCGAAACGCGGGATGACTTTCAAGCGAGCCTACTCGTCCAGTCCGCTTTGCTCGCCAACGCGGGCGAGTGTTCTGACCGGGCTCAGCCCAGCACGACACGGTATCACTTCGCCGACTTGCCACTTACCGAAGGTCGTTCTGGAACCCAAAGAGACTGCGGCAGGGCCACCCAACAAGTTCTCGACCGTTCCCGAATCGGTCACGCGGCTGGATCCCAAGTACTACACGCTCGCCGAGATGTTCCAGGACAACGATTATGCGACCGGCCACTTCGGCAAATGGCACTTGGGATCGGAACCCTATTCACCGCTGGAACACGGTTTTGACGTCGATTTGCCGCACCATCCCGGACCGGGACCTGCTGGCAGCTACGTTGCACCGTGGAAGTTCAATGACTTTGATCATGATCCCATGATCCCAGACGAGCACATCGAAGACCGGATGGCCAAGGAAGCGGTCCGGTTTCTTGAACAGCACGCCGATGAGCCTTTCTTCCTGAACTACTGGATGTTCAGCGTTCACGCGCCGTTCGACGCAAAGAAAGAGTTGATCGAGGAGTATCGAGATCGTGTCGATCCGAACGATCCTCAACGCTGCCCCACGTATGCCGCGATGATTGAAAGCATGGACGATGCGATTGGCACATTGCTGGACACGTTGGATCGCCTTGAAATCGCCGACGAAACTATCATCGTTTTCGCGTCGGACAACGGCGGCAACATGTACAACGAAGTGGACGGCACGACCGCGACCAGCAACGCTCCGCTACGAGGTGGCAAGGCGACGATGTACGAAGGCGGCGTGCGAGGACCGGCGATTGTTGTCCAGCCCGGTGTGGTGGAAGCCGGATCGCGAAGCGACGCGATCATTCAAAGCATCGATTTCTACCCGACTCTACTGGAGATGCTGTCGATCGACGCTCAGCCGAATCAAATGTTCGACGGGGTCAGCATCGTCCCAGCCTTGCTTGGAGGAGAACTGCAGCGAGACGCGATTTTCACCTACTTCCCTCATGACCCGCCCGTGCCGAATTGGATTCCGCCTTCGGTCAGCGTGCATCAATGCGATTGGAAACTCATTCGTATTTTTCACGGCGGTCAAAATGGTTCGCATCGGTACAAACTTTTTAACTTGAAGAACGACCTCGGTGAACGAACGAACCTGGCGGCTAAACATCCCGAACTTGTCCAGCAGTTGGACAAGCTGATTGAACAGCATCTGGTTGAAACCAATGCCGTCAGACCGCTGGTCAATCCAAGATTCGATCCCGCTCGATACAACCTCGCCGCGGAAGGCAAAGGCGTTCTGAAACGCACTGGCAGCACACCGAAGAAGACCAAACCGCGAGTTCCCCGAAAACCGGTCGCCGGTTGGTTGCCCGGTGGGACGTGCGACCTTTCCGTTTCCAACAACGTGCTGCAAGTTGAAAGCACCGGCGGTGACCCACACTTGAGTTTCTCGCTTCCCGAAGTGGTGAAGGCATTGCCGATGACGTTCACCGTTGAAATGCAATCGAATTCATCGGGCAGTGGGCAAATCTTCTGGAAAGAGATCGGGCTTCCCTACAATGCAGTGCGAAGCCAGGTGTTTGACGTGACTCACGATGGAAACGTCCACACCTATTCCATCCCGCTTTCGCCGAATGGCCCGGTGCAAGGCGTCCGAATCGATCCGTCGAATGGCGAGGGGGAAATCCAAATCCAGGGCATGCGATTGCTCGACGACAGCGGCGTCGCCATTCACGAATGGACCTTCGCTGACGCAAGTCGCTGAGCATCGTACGATGGCCTTCCAAGGCCGCCGAAAACAAAACAGTACGATGGTCTTCCAAGACCGTCGGGAAAACAGCGTCCTCTGTTTTGGTCGGGCTTGGAAGCCCAACCTACGTGACGTTTGGCTTGGAAGCCCAACCTACGGGCATTTTGCTTGGAAGCCCAACCTATGAGACACCACCTCCAAAACTTCGCAATCAACTTTTAGAGACAACTGAGATGAACTTTCGAAACGTGCGGAATCTGATTTGGGTGATGGCACTCGCTGGTTTGGCGATCGCTTGCAATCCTTTGATGGCAAACGAACGGACGAACTTCCTGGTGATCTTGGCTGACGACCTTGGGTTCTCGGATCCCGGATGCTACGGCGGCGAGATCGAGACTCCCAACCTGGACGCATTGGCGGCGGGTGGCTTGCGGTACACGCAGTTCTACAACACGGCGAGATGCTGGCCGACACGAGCGGCGGTGATGACGGGGTACTACCCACAACAAGTCCGTCGAGACAGCATGCCAGGGGCGACGCGGCAATATGGCGGCGGTGGAAAACGTCCCGAGTGGGCTCAGACGTTGGCCGAATACCTTCGTCCGGCCGGGTATCGCACCTATCACTCGGGCAAATGGCACATCGACGGCAAACCAACCGACAACGGATTTGATCTCTCCGACGAAGCCACCCGAAGCCCGGGGTTCTTTGACTCGATCCGCAAAAAGAATCGCGATCCGAAGTTCTACCGGACGACCGCGACCGCTCAGCATGCGATCGATTGTTTACAGGAACACGCGGAAGAATACTCTGACCAGCCGTTCTTTCACTTCCTCGCATTTCATGCTCCTCACTTCCCGCTGCATGCGTTACCGGATGACATCGACCGTTATCGCGACCGCTACATCGCAGGTTGGGAGGCATTGCGGAAAGAACGCAAGCAACGACAACGTGAACTGGGCCTGAACGTTGGTGCTCTGTCTCCGATCGAGCAAGAAGTTGGTCCGCCCTATGCCTTTCCCGACCAAATCAAAGTGCTCGGCGAAGGAGAGGTCACTCGCCCGTTGCCATGGGAGGAACTGACCGAAGAGCAACAACAATTCCAAGCAACCAAGATGGCGATTCACGCGGCGATGGTGGACCGCATGGATCAAGAGATCGGGCGCGTGCTCGCTCAGCTCAAAGAAATGGGCCAGTTCGAAAACACTTGGATCTGTTTCCTGTCCGACAACGGTGCGAGCGCGGAGATCATGGTCCGAGGCGAAGGACACGATCCTTCCGCGTCACCCGGATCGGCCGCGACCTATTTGTGCTTGGGGCCTGGGTTCAGCAGCGCCGCGAACACCCCGTTTCGTCGGCACAAAACATGGGTGCACGAAGGCGGCACGTCCACGCCGTTCATTGTTCATTGGCCTGAGGGAATCCGTGCGAAGAACGAGTTGCGGACCAACCTCGGACACGCGATCGACATAGCGCCGACCGTGTTGGATCTCGCCCGAGTCGAGCTGGACGAGACCGGTGGCCCACCGATGAGCGGCCGAAGTTTGAAGCCGTCCTTTGACGATAGCGATGCCGCGATTCATAACGAGTTGTGGTTCTATCACGAAGGCAACTGGGCACTGCGGCAGGGTGATTGGAAGATCATTCATTCCAATATCTCTCGCCCCTTTCCCTGGTTGCGTTCCGAAACCGCGGCCAATGAGTCAAAAGAAAATGGTGACTGGCAACTCTATGACTTGGCCAGCGACCGAGCCGAACAAAATAATTTGGCGGACAAACATCCTGAACGAGTCCAGCAGATGGCGGATCGCTGGTGGGAATTGCGCGATCAGTTTTTGCATGATTCGATGGACGACTCGGACCAATCGATGCGAGCCAACTGATGTTGAGATCGTTGCCTCTCCTCGTCGGCATCCTGCTGCTCGTGGTGTCGGTTGAACCCAAGGCTTCGGCGGCGGACAAGCCAAACGTGTTGCTCATCATTGCGGACGATGTGGGCTACTCGGATCTTGGCTGCTACGGCGGTGAGATCGATACGCCGCATTTGGATCGATTGGCATCCGAAGGGGTTCGCTTCAGCGAATTTCATGTCAACCCAATGTGCGTGGTGACTCGAACGAGCCTGATGACGGGGCACACACATACTCAATCGGACAACTATCGACGCTCGTTACCGGTGGCACGCCTGCTGAAGAAAGCGGGCTACGCGACTTCGCTCGCTGGCAAGTGGCATCAACCCGGTAATCCAATGGACGCGGGCTTTGAATCGTTCTACGGATTTCTCGGAGGTGCGATCGACAGTTGGACTGGCATGGAGAATGGCAATCTCGCGATTCAAACGGACCGTGACTCACCCAAGCCCGTGAGCGAGGGGTGGTACAGTTCGGACGCGTTCACGGACCGTGCCATCGAAGAGATCGAGTCAGCACAAACGCAAGGCAAACCGTTCTTCACACTCGTTTCGTTCAACGCACCGCACACGCCGCTGCACGCGCCCCGTGAGAACGTTGAAAAGTACTACGAGCGCTACCGGGCGGGCTGGGAAAGACTGCGTCGCGATCGTTACGACCGAATGATCGCGATGGGATTGATCGACGAACGCTACGTGATGTCCGAACCGGATGCTGAAGTGCGACGTTGGGAGGAATTGCCGGCGTCGATTCAATCGCAGGAAAGCCGACGAATGGCGGCCTACGCCGGGATGCTGGATCGATTGGACTGGAACGTCGGTCGCTTGCTTCAACACTTGAGCGACCAGGGTCTGGACGAAGACACCATTGTGATCTTCATGGCGGACAATGGCGGCGCTTACAGCAACGGCAACATCCACACCTACGACCAGCAAATTCCATGGGCCCCCGGTAGCAACGCGTTCGTGTCCAATGGTTGGTCGTATTTGAAGAACACACCGTTCCGTTGGTACAAATCATGTGCACAAGAGGGCGGCGTGTCCGTGCCGTTGATCATGCGTTGGCCAGCTCAATTGTCGGGACAGGAAGGAGCCATACGGAAACAGCGATTGCATGTCACCGATCTGTATCCAACGCTGCTTGAATTAGCGGGTGCTGAATATCCAACGCATGACGGCGATCGCAAGCTGGAACCGTTGTATGGAAGTTCGTTGTTGCCATTGCTTCGAAATCCTGATCTGCCGGAACTCGCGATTCACGACGAGATGTTTTGGTGTTTCAACCAAACCGGCAAAGCACTGACCAAAGGCAACTGGAAAATTTCCAGCATCAGTGACGGGCCGTGGCGACTGTACGACATTCAAAACGATCCGGCCGAGGCACAGGATTTGGCGGTCGAACGCCCCGACGTGTTGACAGTGATGAGCGACGCGTGGTTTCAGTTCGCTCGGGAACACACAACGATGCCAGCGTCTTGGCGTTCACCGCTGAAGGAGTACCAGGAAGGTTGGGGATACCACCGCATTCGCATGATCATGCCCGCTTACGTGCGTGCCGTTCCCGCGATGTCCGCGATGGATGTTCCGTGCGACACGGATCTGAGTTTTCACTTTTCGAAGCCGATTCAGTTTGCGAATTCAACCGGCAAAACCCTTCGTTTGTACGAAGCCGGTGACACCCAAACAGTGGTCTGGCAAGCGGATCCTGAACCTGGCCATCCTGACGAGGGTACTTCGCAAATCACGTTCAACAATTTGCCGCGGTTGAAGCCAAACACGACTTATTTCGCACTGTCGGATCCAGGATGGATCACGGTCGGAAATCAACCCGTCGGAGGCTTGAACGACGGAGCGTTCTGGTACCGGTTTCGAACGGGCCCCGCCCGCCCCGGTTTGTTGGATGGGCTTCCCGTTCAACGCCCGCTGCCTCGATGAAGTCCATCGACAATCGTTGTACACTGCTATTTCACCCCATTCACCGCAGAGAAAGTTCGAGCGAGAAAGAATATGAGCGTCGCAACCCAACACACATTGCTTCCCGAAGTTCAATCGTTCCTGGATCAATCGCCCCTGGCAAGCTTCGTCGGCGGAAAAGCCTTCCCGAGCGAAAAGGGAAACGTGCTCGCAACGATCGATCCAGGCTCGGGCGATCAGCTCGCTGAGATCCACGATTTGAATGCGGCCGAGATTGATCGTGCGGTGGAAATCGCCAACGAAGCGTTCCCGGCTTGGGCTGGATTGTCCCAAGAAGAACGCAGCAGCATCCTGCTCAAACTCGCCGATGCGGTCGAAAGTCACAAAGCGATCATCGCCCAAATCGAGGCTCTCGATGCCGGCAAGATCGAAGCCCAAGCCGCCGGCGACGTGCAGAACTTCGTCGACACGATGCGTTACTTCGTCGGCCTGTCCGACCAAGTCGAGAAACGCACGAAGCTGGATGTGCCGGGCCACGATGCTTACACGGTCAAACAACCTTGGGGTGCCTGTGCTTTCATTTTTCCATGGAACTTCCCTTTCCTCTTGATCGGCTGGGGAATCTCGCCGGCATTGGCCGCTGGCAACACCGTCGTGATCAAACCCGCCGAAGACACATCGCTCTCTGCGATCTACTTGGCTCAATTGGCCAAGGAAGTCGGTGTGCCGGATGGCGTGATCAACGTCGTCACCGGTCGAGGTGCAACCGCGGGAGCGGCCCTGACCAACAACACTCAAATCAAACGCATGTCGTTCACCGGTTCGCCCGAAGTCGGCCGCTTGGTCGGTGAATCTTGCGGACGCAACCTGGTGCCGGTCAAGCTGGAGTTGGGTGGCAAGGGTGCCGCGGTCGTCTTCGATGATGTCGATGTCAAAGCCACCGCGCAAGCCTTGGTTGGTGCAATCACATTCCACACCGGTCAAGTCTGCTGCGATGCAACGCGTTGGTTGATCCACGAAAATATCTACGACGAATTCGTCTCCGAGTGCAAACAGTTGATGGAAAAAGTCCGCATCGGTCACCCACTGGATCCGAACAGTGACATGGGCCCGGTTGTGAATCCGAAACAACGCGAACGTGTTCTCGGGTACCAAGAAAAAGGCACCGCAGGAGGAGCCCAGTGCTTGTGCGGTGGTGGTCCCGCGACGGTCGAGGGCCTGAACGGAAACTATGTCAAACCAACTTTGTTGGCCGGACCGCTGGACAACGTTGCCGCACGCGAAGAAATCTTTGGCCCGGTGGCTTACCTTGCGAAATTTTCTGATGAAGCGGACGCGGTCGCGAAAGCCAACGATACCGACTATGGGTTGGCCAACAGTGTTTGGACGACCGACGCCGAACGAGCCAACCGGGTCGCCGAAGCGATGATCGCTGGCAACAGTTGGATCAACGCTCACAACGTGTTCGCACACCGTGTCCCTTACGGCGGAGTCAAGAAAAGCGGCATGGGCGGCGGCGTGCTTTCGCCTGAAACGCTGATGGATTACTACCGCAGCACGTCGGTTGTCCGGCCTCTGTAATCGCCTCCGCTGACCTTTGATCGAACCTTCACCGACGGGAATAGAATGAGCCATTCGCGAGATGTCCAACATCCACGAGACCGAATCATGCAAACGATGGATCGGATCTATCGCTACCGCATGACGACGACTTCGGGTGGCAATCTGTCGATTCGAGACAGCGAAGGCAACATTTGGATCACGCCGGCGAGAGTCGACAAAGGCAACCTGACTCGGAACGATATCATTTGCGTTCGCACCGATGGATCCGTCGATGGCCCGCACCCGCCATCCTCGGAGTTTCCGTTTCACAAAGCGATCTACGAAGCCCGGCCGGACGTGAAGGCGATCGTGCACGCTCACCCGGTCGCGCTGGTCGCCTTCAGCATCTGCCGCGGGACACCCGACACGCGGTTGTTCCATCAAGCACACAGTGTTTGCGGCAAAGTCGGTTTCGCACCTTACGCTTGCCCGGGAACCGAAGCTCTTGGGGCCAGCATTGCGAAACAGTTCGAAGACGGATGCGACAGCGTGATCCTGGAAAACCACGGCGTCGTCGTGGCCGGCCAAGATTTCGCGTCCGCGTTCCAACGATTCGAGGCCTTCGAATTCGCAGGCAAGACGCTGATCAAAGCCAAGCAGATTGGTGAGGTTCAATACCTCGACGATTCCCAACTGGATCAAGCGGCACACCGAAGCGTTGACTTCGTCAGCTACCAACCGCCAGCCGCCACCACGCGAGAACAAGAATTGCGACGGCAACTGTGTGAGTTTGTGCGTCGCGGTTGCCGCCAGCGTTTGTTGATCAGCACCGAAGGCAGTTTTTCAGCTCGTTTGAAAGACGATTCGTTCTTGATCACGCCAACACAGCGGGACCGCGAGTTGTTGCGGGCGGAGGACTTTGTGCTGGTCAAAGGTGAATTTCGTGAATACGGAAAACTGGCCAGCCGCGCTGCCAACGCTCACCGCGCGATCTACGAAAAACACCCGCACGTGCAAGCGATCGTGTTTGCTCATCCGGTCAACGCCACGGCGTTCAGCGTCACCAGAGTGCCCTTGGACGTTCGTACGATTCCTGAAAGCTACGTCTTCCTGCGTGACGTGGCACGTGCTCCTTATGGAATCCAGTATTCAGGCGACGACTCCATCGCCGACTACGTGTGCAGTCGAAACCCAGCCGCGATTCTTGAAAACGATGGCGTGTTGGTGACCGGTACCACAGTGCTGGATGCATTCGATCGCTTGGAAGTGCTCGAATCCACCGCCGAAGCCGTGATCAATGCGAAAGCGATCGGGGACGTGTCGGTGATGCAACAAGACGTCATCGACGAGCTGTGCGAACAGTTCAACCTGGCGTGACGTTTGCCGCTTAACATCGCGTGAACAACAAGTCACGATGTTAGCGGTGTGGCGCAAGCCGCCCGGTGAGGAACCGGAGGGCTCGCGCCCTTCCGCTACGTCAACGTGGTTCTTATCGCATTTGCTTTCTGTATTCGCGAGGCGACAAGCCGAGGTGGGTACGGAACTGTCGGCTGAAGTAGTTGCTGTCTGAAAAACCGACGTCAAAGGCGATGTCGGTGATCGACCGATCGGTGCTGCGAAGCAAGCGACCGGCTTCTTGAATCCGCACTTGAATCAAATATTTGATCGGGGAAGTCTCCATCGTGCCCTCAAAGGTGCGAATGAAATTCCGGCGAGACATTCCCGAAATCTCGACCAAGTCATCCAACGAAATCGAGCGATCGAAGTGTCGCTGGATGTGCGAAATCGCTTCGGCGATGCGAAGCAGTTTCTTGCTCTCGGGATTGCGGGTTCGGCTGTAGCACCTCGATAGAAAGGTGACCAATTGCAACATTGTGAGTGTCGCCATGGTTCGAAAGCCAGCTGAGCGTTGCTTCAGCTCTTGATCCAATGATTCGACATAGCGAAGCGTCTCGATCAACTCCGCTGGATTGAGCTGCAAGCGGCTGGTGAATTGATGCCGCTTTCTCCAGGCTGGCTCGAGCGTGAACAACGCATGGTAGCCGGACAACGATTGCAGATCGCCAATCGAAAGCGGCAACTCGAGCGGATCAAACAAGATGTTGATCAGGCTCAACTGATCCATGTTCAAGTAGTCATGCGGTCGGTCCCCACCGATCACAAATGTGTCTCCCGTCACCAATTCGTAGCTGTCCTCGCCGGTGATATGAACGCCTTTGCCGCCGGTGATGATGACGATCTCGGCGAACTCGTGGCAATGCAACCCAAAGGGTTCTTGCGGGTCACGCCGTTCGACCACGATCGGAAAGCCGTCGGGGTGAAACCAGTCCTCCTTTTTCAGCGTCGGGATCATCTCGGACATGGCTCCGGGGCAGCTTGGACTGGAGTTTTGGCTCGATTCGGCTGTTTCAGAAAAGCGATTCCAGGTGGCACGATTGTCTTGTTATCGGCAAGAATGTCAAGGTTTGGCGTTGCTCCCTCGGGTACGCTACGGAAATATGGGTCACGCCAGGTGGCCGGACAGACACGCACACCGCCCTTAGACCAGGCATTGAGATCATGAATCGAGCTGGCAATATCGAGAAGGCTTTTGAGTTGGCCCGAGAGGACTACCAGGCGATTGGAGTCGACGTCGATTCGGCTTTGCAACGCATGCGAGACGTGGAAATCTCGGTCCATTGCTGGCAAGGCGATGACGTGAAGGGCTTCGAAGGCGACGACGGAGCACTCGGGAACGGGTTGGCGGTGACCGGTAATTATCCGGGTCGAGCTCGCACGATCGATGAACTGCAAAGCGATCTGGAATTGGCCTATTCGCTGATCCCGGGCAACCAACGACTCAACCTGCACGCTCTTTATGGTGACTTCAAGAGCCGCGTCGATCGCGATGAGATCGAGGTCGAACACTTCCAGGGCTGGATCGATTGGGCTCGCGATCAAAAGGTCCGCTTGGATTTCAACCCGAGCTACTTCTCGCATCCCAACGCGGCGGATGGTTTCACGCTGGCTCACGCGGATTCAGGCATTCGTCAATTTTGGATCGATCACGGCATCGCCTGCCGAAAGATTGCCGCCGCGATGGGCGCGGCTCAAAACAATCCCTGCATCAATAACTTTTGGGTGCCCGACGGGTACAAAGACGTGCCCGCCGATCGGAAGGCACCGCGGGAACGATTGGCCGCTTCGTTGGATTCCATTTTCGCAACCGAGTATCCCGCCGAAAAAACTCTCGATGCAGTCGAATGCAAACTGTTTGGCATCGGAAGCGAAAGCTACGTGGTCGGCTCTCACGAGTTCTACATGGGCTACGCGATGTCTCGCAACAAAGTCCTGTGCCTGGACGCCGGGCATTTCCACCCAACCGAAACGATCTCGGACAAAATCTCCGCGGTGATGATGTACGTTCCTGAACTGTTGTTGCACGTCAGTCGCGGTGTGCGTTGGGACAGCGACCACGTGGTCACGTACAGCGATGAGTTGCAATCGATCATGCAAGAAGTTGTTCGTGGTGACTACTTGGGACGTGTGCACATCGGATTGGATTTCTTCGACGCCAGCATCAACCGCGTGGCGGCTTGGGTGATCGGAACTCGCAACGCATTGAAAGCGGTCTTGGCAGCATTGCTGGAACCAACCGAGCAACTGCGAAAGCTGGAACTGGAAGGCGACCTGACCGGTCGACTCGCGTTGATCGAAGAGCAAAAGACGTTCCCGCTCGGTGCCGTTTGGAATCACTATTGCCAATCGGTCGGCGTGCCCGCGGGATCAGATTGGTTGGAGAACGTGCGGGAATACGAGAGCAAAGTGTTGTCGCAACGAAGTGACAGTTCCGCTTTGGTTTGATCAAACCCCCGCCGATAAATTCGCGGTCGTGGCGGACCGACAAGCAGACGACGGTGAATCGACCGATCTTTAGAACTCGAGAGCATTGATGAGCGAAGAAAATTCAAACGCGGGTGGCGAATTTGAACGCGAACCCGTTCCCGAATCTGCACGAATGGGAAACGGGAAGTTCTGGGGGATGTACGCCGGCGAGCACGCGGCGGGCACCGAGTTCATGATCGGGCCGCTGTTCCTTGCCGCGGGAGCGAGCCTGTCTGATTTGCTGCTGGGGTTGTTGCTCGGCAACCTGCTGGCCGTGCTGACTTGGCGATTCCTCGTGGTCCCGATCGCGATGGCCAAGCGCCTGACCCTTTACTATCAGCTCGAACGCATCGCCGGTGGTTCGCTGGTCAAGTTCTACAACTTGGTCAACGGATTGCTCTTCTGCTTTCTCGCCGGGGCGATGGTCACGGTCTCCGCATCGGCCGTGGGAGTGCCCTTCGATATCCGCTTTGACGTGCCTGAGAATTTCTTTGGTCTGAGCAATCCATCGTTCACATTGTTGGTGGTCATCGTCGGCGCCGTGATCACCGCGGTTGCGGCGGGCGGCTATGAACGCGTGGCAAGATTCGCGAATATCGCGGCCCCGTGGATGATCGCCGTTTTTGCGTGCTGCGGGATTGTTTCGCTGTCTCAAATGGGTGCCACCAACGCATCGGCATTGTCGGAAGGCAAGTTTTGGTCCGATGCGATTGCATTCGTGCAGGAAAAGAACGGACCGGGGACGTTCAGTTTCTGGCAGATTGTGGTCTTCGCTTGGTTGTGCAACGGAGCGATGCATTTCGGGATGTCTGATCTCACGATCTTCCGCTTTGCGAAGAGTAAGTCCTCAGGCTGGGCGCCCGCGATCGGAATGTTTCTCGGGCACTATATGGCTTGGATCGCGGCGGCGTTGTTGTTGGCCGCGTTGATCAAGTTGCAGCCGGCGTTGGTGGTCGGCGATGACGGCAAAGTCACCGCGAATCCTGGGTTGCTTGCCTACCAAGCGGTCGGATGGACAGGGATCATTTGCGTGGTGATCGCGGGTTGGACGACCGCGAACCCGACGATCTATCGCGCGGGGCTCGCGTTTCAGGGGATGTTCCCCCGAAGCTCACGAACCGCGATGACCCTTGTCGCCGGTGTGGTTGCGACCATCGCTGGAGCGTTCCCAAACCTGTCGGCTCAACTGCTCGATTTTGTGGGCACCTATGGAACGGTCCTGGGAACGATGGGAGCCGTCATCTTTGTCGACTTCTACTTGATTCAAAAGTTTGGTTTGCGTGCCGAGTACGCGGCGGTCACCGGAGCTCGCATCAATAGCGCTGTCTTGATCTCTTGGGTGCTGCCGGTGGCGGTGGCGTTGTACTTCATTCTGGCCAAAGGATTTTTCGCGGCCTATGCGGTGATCCCATGTTGGTTCACTTGCGGCGTCCTTTACTTGCTCATCAGCAAGCTGACGCAGCGTTCACCGGCTGACGGAACGATTTCCTGATGACGGCTCGCGTTTGAATCCCGTTCAATTCATTTCTTCACCTCAATAACACAACCGTGCTGTCGCCATGAAGAACTTCGCCAAGATGATGTCGCTGATCACCCTTTGCATGATCGTCGTACCGTGTTCGATGTTTTTTGCCGGAGCGATTGAGCTTCCGCTGGTCAAATCGATCGCACTGTTCGGCACCATCGGATGGTTCATCTTCACACCGATCTGGATGAGCCGGCAATTGCCGATCGACGCGGCAGAAGTCGAGATCTAGGAAGACGAATACCGACGCCGATGCCGATTCACTCACCGACGCCGCTTTCTAAAGTTGTTTCGCGAACCTTGGCGTGGTGAGATTGGTCCATGGGGCAAGGGATCCGATGCTGTTCGGATCCATCTCCCGACGCCAATGATGTGCCTTTCGCGAAAGATGAAACGATGCGAGTTTTGCCATTCTGTTTTGCAACAAAATCAGGTTGCGAGTGATTTCCGCTCGTATGCCTGACAAGAACGATTTGTCCCACACAACTGTTCACACAATGCGAAACAATGAGAACCACATCCGAAACCCAGTCGGCGACTAACGTCGCTGCGCGAGTCGCGGGCGAAGACATCCAAAAGGGTGACTTCGTCACCGTTCTAAGCGAGATTTTCGAAGTCCCATCCTTTCTTTGGAACTGCTCGGACGTCTCGTTGCCACCGGACGAACCCGTGCGGGCTCGCTTTTTATCATCAGCCACCGGGACCCCATACAAGGTCACCGTGGTTTGCTTGCCTTTTGTCTACGCCAAGCGCACACGTGGTTCGGTCGCATGCTTCGACATCCGGCGCCACGAATTGGTGCGTCTGGACCGAGAAAGCGGTCGTTCGCTCTGGAAGCTGTTGAAGAAAAAGAAGAAGTGAACTCGAAGTTCACGTTGTCCAAACACAGGTGGGCTTTGCAACTGTTTTTGCAAAGTCTGCCTGTGCTGGGCCATCTCTCCGACACGGAGGCTCAGGTCGGTATTGCGATCTATTCGATGCTGAGTGCGGCCGTGTCGAGTAGCCAGTTTTCGATCGCGTCGTAGACCTGGTCGCGTTCGTCTTCGATCAACAACGAATGCCGTAGACCGTCAAACGAGACGCGATGACACAATCGGCCCGCGTTCTCGACGAACTCGTCCGTGGTTTCCGAATCACAAAGTTCGTCTTCCGCACCGGTCAGCACCAGCAACTTGACGTTCAGCTCTTTCGCGTGGTCGGTCAACCAAATGCCATGGTTGACCAATTGGCTGCCGATCCCTATCGACAATTTCTCGTGCACCAAATCATCCTCCGCAAGTTCACGCTGTGCCTCGGTGTCCTGTGTCAATTGCGTCGGTTCAATCGACGCTGACAAACGAATGTGCGGGATGAGTTTGCCGGTCAGCCACGCCGCGAAGGCTTGCGGACGCGTGGGTGGATTGGGTGGCAGAATCATCGGATTGGTGACGATCGATCGCCTCACGTATTCGTGATCACGACCAAGAAGATGATTCAACACCAAGTTTCCGCCCATACTGTGCCCCAACAACACAAGTTCGGCACGCGGGAATTGCTTCGCCGCGAATTCGAGGGCGACAGCGATGTCATTGACCAGCGTGTCGAAACTGGGAGCGTCGCCGCGGGCACCGGGACTTTGCCCGTGACCATGTTGATCATAGATCACAACTCCGCGGTCCAGTGCCAACATGCGATCGACGAAGTCGTCATAGCACCCGGAGTGTTCGCCCAAACCGTGCACGACGACAAACACGAGTTCGGCCGAGGATGGTCCGGATCGACGACAATGAAGTTCGCGTCCGTCGGGAGTTTCAAGTGCTGATTCGTCGATTGCAATAGCCATGGAAAGTGTGTTGTTGAATGCCGGTCGTGCAAGTGAACTGTAGAGTGACGTCTAGAGAGCGTGAGTCGGGCGACGCTACTCTTTTTCTCGATCAATGAACTTGCAGAATCGGCTGAGCTCACCACCGGCGGTCTTGTCCTCGTGCAGAAACGCGAGGTTGGATTCTTCAAACTTGTCGAAGAAGTTTTCCCAACTGATCGTCGACAGAGAGTCGTTGCGGCCTCCGTGAGGAAAATCGATTCGCAAGATTCCGATGCCTTCGTCGGAGTCGGCGGTCGATTCGACTGTCGCGGGAACACCGCCGCGTTCGTGAACCCAGTTGCGAATGGTGTCGTGGTTGGTCGTTGTGTTAGCCATGATTTTTCCTCGGAAAGTGTTTGGGACTGCCGATTGAGTCTTGTTCAATCGTGGTCGGTTTTGTCTGCATGGTCTGTTGCGTCGGTCGAAGGTTGCAATTCAATTTGCGAGACCACGAAACGTTGACAGCACCGATATGGACGCAACCATCTATGGACGCAACCATCGTGCCAATGCTGAGTGGGCGCGGGGTTTGCAAGACGACACAAGGCGACTGGCGTGCCGGCCGTGCGTCGCATTCAATGATGTGGTGTCGGCAACCTCGCTCGGAAACGTCACGGTCTTCATGGTTATTTCGCGAGGGCCTCGAGCTTCTGAGAACGCTCCAGCAAGAGTGTTCGCATTCTCCCATCAACTGGAATTAACCTTGAGCGACAACTTGATTACCGGAAGTCTGCCTGAAGAAACCTTGGAAGAACTGCGTCAAGCCAAAAAGGTATTGGAACACCACGGCATCGCGGATCGGCTGACCGAGATGATCGGGACTCCGGTGACCGCATCGTTGAAGATGTTGCCGGACAGCGTCGAGTCGGCGATCCACCAGGCGATTGAGAAGTCGTTGCACGTTGCGCTGGACGTGGCATTGCGAACGCTCGGTGACGACAAAGATTCCGCCAATGGGGCTTCACGTGGCAAGCCAAAGTTGCTGACGCATAAGTTGTTGGCGGGACTCAGCGGTGCCGCCGGTGGTGCTTTGGGAGGAGCGACGGTCGCTGCCGAATTGCCGGTTTCGACGGTGTTGATCCTGCGAAGTGTTGCCGACATCGCCCGCAGCGAGGGCGAGGACTTGTCCGAATTGGAGTCGCGTTTGGCATGCTTGGAAGTGTTTGCGCTCGACCCCGGTCAATCGTCCGATATCGATGACGAGACCGAAATCGGGTATTTCGCGGTGCGAGCGGCAATGGCAAAGCAAATCAAGGATGCGTCTCAGTACATCGTTCAGCATGGAATTCGGGATTCTGCCGCACCGCCATTGGTCCGTTTGGTAACTCAGATAGGGAAGCGGTTTGGCGTCGTGGTCAGCGAAAAGGTGGCGGCTCAAGCAATTCCAATCATTGGTGCGGTTGGCGGAGCGCTGATCAATAGCTACTTCATCGACCATTACCAAGACATTGCACGGGCCCACTTCACGATCCGACGTCTTGAGCGTGAACACAGCGAATCACTCGTTCGCGAAGCTTATGGGCAGATCAAACTTCGACAACGGCCACGTCGTGTCACCGATCGAAATGCTTGATCAGCGGTAGTTACTGCAGATTCTTCGAACCGTTGCACAGGTGTCCCGTCGCGTTCGCTGGTCGGCGAATGACCAGTTGGGATGATCTGAGATCTGTTTTGCCGACCCTGGAGGTCATTTCTGCATAACGTGGCAGCTGATTCATCAGATTGTTTGGTTTCCAACCCGCCGCGGTACGGCCTTTGCTTTTCAGTGGATGACAGCTACTTAACATCCGCTCTGGAAACGCAGACTTTCGGTGAACACACCCGCAACAGACAACGACATCGACGCGTCGATCGATCACCGCGCCGGCCTCATTTCCATGCGGATCTGTGCGGTCATGTTGGTGTTGTATGCGTTGTACTACGCTCGGTCGCTGGTGATTCCAGTCGCGACCGCCATCGTTCTTTACCTGACGCTTCGACCAATTGTTCGCCACGCAAAACGCATCGGTATTCCATCGCCGGTCGGAGCGATCGGAATCATCGCCGGAATCCTGCTCACACTTGGTTTGGGAACGTATTTGGTTCTCGAGCCCGCGAAAGAAACGATCAGTGCCGCTCCTCAGCATTTGACGATCGCCAAGCAGAAGCTGTCGTTCATCACCGACCGATTGAAAGACGTCGATCAGGCCACCGAAGAGCTCGCTGAAACAGAAGACGTCGCGTCCGATGAAGTTGCGAGCGAGAAGCCTGTGCCCGTCGAGATCAAACAGCCGACTTGGACAAGCGGTTGGTCATACCTGAGCGGCACCGGCAACGTGGTTTCGTTTCTGACAATTTGCATCGCACTGTTGTACTTCTTGCTCGCAACTGGGGATGACTTGTTGCGTAGCGTGATGCGTTCGCTGCCCAACTTTTCTTCCCGCCGAAAACTCGTCGAAGTGATTGAAAACGTTCAGGAGGGTTTGGGCAGCTATCTTGCCCAGGTCTCGGCCATCAACGCGGGGCTTGGTGTTTGTGTCGCCTTGGTGATGTGGATGTTGGGAATGCCGTCGCCCATCATGTGGGGAGTCATGGCGTTCGCCTTCAACTTCATTCCGATCGTCGGAGCAATCGCGGGTGCACTCATCATCTTCTTTGTCGCATTGCTGAATTTCGATCCCACCTACTACGCGTTTGTCGTGACGTTGGCGTTCATGACCCTCACATCGTTGGAAGGTCAATTCATCACGCCTGCAATCTTGGGACGTTCGATGAGCATGAGCCCGGTCCTGGTGTTTCTGTCGATCGTCGTTTGGGGATGGATGTGGGGAATCATGGGCGTCTTCCTGAGCGTCCCGATTTTGATCGCCGCTCGGATGGCCTGCGAAGGCTACGAAGATTTACGCCCGCTGGCGATGATTCTGGGCGCTGAAATTCCTGAGCAAGAGAAGCCAAAAGAAGCATCTGAGGAAGAAGCATCCGCTTCGTCGTCGGACTCGGCAAAGAAACACATTCAACACGAAAACATTCCCTCTTCACACACTCCTATCACGCAATCAGTCAGTCAATGAAAACTGGAACTTGTCGCTGCGACAATCGCATCTTTTTCAACAATCATCGCTGTCTCTCTTGCGACGCGTCGCTTGGACGATGCAATGTTTGCAACTCGCTCACGAGTTTTTCCAAAGGGGAAAGCACGAGCCAATGCGACACTTGCAGAACCGAGGTCTTCTCGTGCGTCAACCAAGAACACGATGTTTGCCAATCTTACACTGCAGAACCCGACACCCTTTGTCGTTGGTGTCAGCTTACCAATGTGATTCCGCCACTCGATAAACCACAGAGTGTTCAGCGGTGGGCAAGAATGGAATCCGCCAAGCGGCGACTGCTGTTGCAGTTGGAGGATTTAGGATTGCCTCCCTACATCGCGGACACACAGGCGACGCATCCACTGTTGTTTGAGTTTCTGGAAAACACCGTGGACAAGAAGGGCAAGCCGAAGAAGGTGATCACGGGACACCAGAATGGTTTGATCACGATCAACTTGGCGGAAGCTGACAGCGTTCACCGCGAACGATTGCGAGTGAAGCTGGGAGAACCGCAACGCACGTTGATCGGTCACATGCGTCACGAAGTCGGTCACTACATCGATTGGGCTTGGGCCAGTCGTGTCGCGCCGGACGAGTACCACGCTCTCTTTGGTGATCCCGATTCGGTTGACTATGGCGAAGCGATGAAAAAACACTACGAGGTGGGAGCTCCGGCCAATTGGGCCGACAACCACGTCAGTGCTTACGCGACGATGCACCCTTGGGAAGACTTCGCCGAGACGGTGAATGTTTATTTGGACATCATGGCGATTGCGACGACCTCGAACGAATTGGCAGGGCGCAACCTGGATCTGTCCGCCAGTGCCAACCACCGAGAGTTGGTGGAATCGGTGCTGCAAATTGTTCTCGAGGTCAGCGAATACAACTTTGACTTGGGGCTCGCTCCTTTGTTGCCGGAACGCTTGCCGCCCGCCGTGTTGGACAAGCTGGCCTATGTCCATGATCTGCGAAGCAAGGTTGCTCCTGAGATGACGAAACAGACGGCGGTTGCCAACTGATGGATCGCATCGAGTGACCACGCTGATCTGGAAGTCACGCCCATGACATGGGGGTATGAAAAAGCAGTAAAGAACTCGGGATGCGATTTCGTGACGCACGAGTTTTGCAAAGACAAACACGGGTGATGGACACGTCCGTGTGTGAAATCCAACTCAGAGCTTCATGACGTGCTTGCCAAAATGGGCTGCGGCAGTATGTACAATTGCCGGCGATATTTGATCGCTGCCTTGGAGCTTTGCAATGAGCCACGACCCATTTGACCAACCCGCCGTCAATCCCAATGCATCTTCTGCCGCCGCGCCCACGGCGTACTCAGTTGGGGTGGGCGTTGATGATCAAGCGGCCGATTTGATTGAAACCAGTGTTTGGAAAAAGGTTTTGATCGGTGCGGTCGTCACGCCGGTGGTCGTCGGAGGCTTGACTCGGAAGTTCATCGTTCGAAACGCGGACAAGCAAATTGAATTTGATCCGGTTGCGATCGGACTGTTGCTGGTTCTGTCGTCGATCGTAGGCGGATTGCTGGGAGCCTTGCTGGCGTGGAAGGACCGCGTGGAGTATCGCCGGGCGAACGATTTGCCGATCAGTTTTCCCTCCAAATTATTGTTCGGCTACGGCATCGTTTCGTTGTTTCTGGTTTGGGTCCCAATCGCGATTTTGGGAACGATCGTTGTGATGATAATGACACTGTGAAATTCGTGACGATCAGCGAGTGTGACATTCCTCCGTCGAAAACGCCCTTGTACACAGGGGCGTGAACCAATTGACCGCGTGACACGGATGGTTGAGGCCTTCTTTTCTCAGAGGCCGAATCATGATCGTGTCATCCATCGCCATCTCAAAGCTGCGAGACCCCGTTCCATCGCGGAATCAGTCTTCGCGATCGCCGCGATGGAGGGAGCCCAATCGACCGCCAACGCCATCGGGCAACGAACAGGATCTGAAGGCGGACGAAGAACCGGAATCATGGAGGAATCTCGTATCTTGGATTCGAGCCTGCGGACGCGAAACGCTGACGGAGATGCCATCTTGGTTGGTCAGCATGGTCGTTCATCTGACCTTGCTGCTCGTTCTAGCGTTGATCAGTCGCTCGACGAACAAGGTTGGCCGAATCGAATTGCTGTTTCGCCAGTCGGCTGAAAACTCCGGCATCGAATTGGCCGAGTTCACTATCGCCGCGGCAGCACCATCGGAATTGTTGGAGCATTCCCTCAAAGAAGAGCGGGTGGAAACCATGGAACTGGTTTCGATCGATGCAATTGACGCCGAAGCGGAGATCTTTTCGATGGTGCCAAAGTTGGATGCCAGTCTATTCGATCCGGTGGTCGGATCGACGGGCGAACTGGACAAGTCCAACAAGATGTTCCAAGGGCGAACCGGAACGATGAAGGAACGCCTCTTGAGAATGTACGGAGGCGATGAAACAACCGAGGACGCCGTCGCAGCAGGTTTGGTGTGGCTGAAGCGTCAACAACTGCGCAACGGCAGTTGGAGTTTGCATGGGCCATATGCCAATGGTGCACGCGGTGAGAACCAGATCAGTGCGACGGCAATGGCGATGCTCGCCTTCATGGGTGCGGGAAGCACGCACCGTGGCGGTCAGTACCAGAGAGAGTTGCTGCGAGCGGCACGATGGTTGGTGGCCAACCAAGACAACCAGGGCTTTCTGGCGGGATCGACGATGGGCCACGAGCGAATGTACTCGCAAGCCCAAGCGACGATCGTGCTTTGTGAACTGTATGCGATGACCGGTGATTCGTGGATTCGTCCCTATGCGCAATCGGCGTGTGATTTCGCTGTCGCGTCGCAATCCCCTCAAGGCGGTTGGCGCTATCAACCTCGACGAGACAGCGACACGTCGGTCACCGGATGGTTCGTCATGGGGCTGAAGAGCGGCGATGCCGGCGGGTTGGAGGTGGATCCATACATCTGGCCCAAGATCGATCGCTACTTCGATTCCGTCAGTCAGGGCTACTCAGGAGGCTATTCCTACATGCCAAACGTCGCCGCCAGTCCTTCCATGACGGCCGAAGGAGTCCTGTGCCATCAGTACCTCGGTCGAGCTCGCAACATGCCGGGGATGGCGCAGAGTTTAGGATCGCTGGTGGAGAACCACCCCATCAATACCAGAGAAGCCGATGTCTACTATTGGTACTATGCGACCCAAGCGTTGCATCACTACGGCGGACCACTGTGGAAACAATGGAACGAAAAGATGAAAGCGACGCTGCCAACGCGTCAAGAGAAAAAAGGTCGCGAACGCGGGAGTTGGTCACCCAGTGGAGACGCTTGGGGAGGCTACGCCGGGCGACTGTACACGACGTGTCTGTCGATCTATTGCCTGGAGGTCTACTACCGCCATCTACCGCTTTATGAACCAGGTGAAACGGAGTGAGGTTTGGTTGGCATGACCGTTGGCCCGATTTTCATGGAGGAACCGTTGCTAACGCTGGGCTGTCCAGTCATCTGAATTGACACCGGAGTTGGCACGGATTCTTGAAGCGGTTTTCTGTCTTCGGTCACCTCTCCCCCGGCGAGATTGTGCAGTTTTTTGATGCCGCTTTTCGGCAGATTTCCACACGGCGTACCTCTCCCGAAACGAAGTTTCGGGAGAGGTCGAGCGACGCCGTTCGGGCGTTCGCGAGGGTGAGGGCCGAGCATGGGAAAAGGCGCGCTCTACCCTCCAAGGATTCTCGCTGAACGATCGAATCCCGACCCTCCCCAACTGCGTTCA
>NZ_DDGH01000038.1:35082-52142 GCF_002337565.1 Rhodopirellula sp. UBA1907
CCCTCCCCAACTGCGTTCAGGAGGGTGAATTCAAGCTTGCGAGCACAGCACTTAAAAACTGCACGACCTCGAAGTTGGGGGAGAGGTGACAAAAGTTGCACCGTGTCCTCGACCCGCAACTCCAAAGATTGAACAACCCAGACTAACGCCCAAACGGCTAATTGTTGTCATTCGATATATGACTAACTCAGCAGCCCGCTAACGCCAGGACGGCTGATGCGATTGGAATTGCCGCCACCTTGCGGTGGATCTCATTCACAGTGGCGTGGTTTCGTTAGGGTTGGCCGCCTTTGCCGGATTGTTTGAGCTTTGGGTGTGCCAACACAAATCGCATTTGATCAATCGACGGTGGTTTGACCAAATGCTCGTCGAAGCCCGCTGTCTTGCTTTTCAAACGATCTTGGTCCTGCCCATACCCGGTCAGGGCCACCATCAAGATGTCATCGAACTGAGAATCTTGCCGAATTGCAGCGGCAACTTCATAGCCGCTCAGTCCAGGCAACCCAATGTCCAACAGGACGATCTCAGGATGGACTTTTCGAATCAGTTCCAGTGCTGCTTCGCCATCGTTGGCGGTGTGAACTTCGTGAGCACCAAGTTTTTCAAACAGTTTCGAGAGAAGTAAGACCGCGCCCCGATTGTCATCAATCACCGCGATTCGGCGTGCTTGGCCGTCGCTTTCCAGTTCCATCGGAACGTCTTTGGGTTCAGACGGCGACGCGATGGGAAGTTCGATGTGAAAGCTGCTGCCTTTGCCGAGCCCATCGCTTTCAGCGTGAATGTTTCCGCCGTGCATCTCGAGCAGTTGTTTGACAAGAGTCAGGCCAATTCCCAGGCCGCCCTTGGAACGGTCGAGTGAGCGATCGGATTGGGCAAACAACTCGAAGACATTCGGTAGGAATTCCTGATCGATGCCGATCCCTTCGTCTTTGATCTGAATGAACAAAGAATCATCTTTCACGAACGCGGATAACTCGATCGCTCCGCTTCCGTCCATGTACTTGGTCGCGTTGCTGAGAAGGTTTTCGAGCACCTGAACGATGCGAACCGGATCCGCCTCCAACCAAACCGTTTCTTCCGGAAGAGTGATCGAGAGCGAATGCCCGTGAGATTCAATCACGTCTTGAACGGCATCGATCGCTTTTCGAACCGTTGATTGAAACTCAATGCGTTCCTTGCGAAGTTCGACTTTGCCTCGCATGATTCGCGAAACATCGAGGAGGTCATCGACCAGACGCACGACGTGGGTTACCTGTTCCTGCATCACTCGAACCACGTCGCGGTGTTCGTCATCATCCGCGATCGCGAGAAGGTCCAATCCGCTTCGGATCGGAGCCAGGGGATTGCGTAGCTCGTGAGCGAGCATGGCCAAGAATTCGTCTTTACGACGATCGGCGTCATGGAGCAATTGCTGCGTTTCACGCAACTCGTTGACGTCGGTGTTGGTTCCGAACCATCGCACGATCTTGCCTTCTTCGTCACGAATGGGGACGGCCCGGGAAAGGAACCAACGGTACTGACCGTCTTTCCCTTTGAGCGGAAAGGTGTCTTCCCAAATCTCGCCGGCGTTTGCAGCATGCTGGATTTTTTCGACCACTCGATCGACATGGTCGGGATGATGGATTTGTCGCCATCCCCAACCTTGCATTTCTTCAAAAGTGCGGCCGGTGTATTCGTACCAGCGTTGGTTGTACCAATTGCACTCACCAAGATGGTGACAAGTCCACGCCAATTGCGTCATGTTGTCGGCGAGCATCCGGAATCGTACCTCGCTCTCTCGCAAGGCATCCGCGGCTTGTTGCAGACGTGTGGAATCGAAGAAATAGCAAACCACGCCGTAGCTGCCGTCGGCCAAGGTGATGCGGTTGACTTGCCACTCGTAAGATTCGGTTTCGCCTAAGTCCTTGCGCTTTTCGGTCAGTCCGGGCGAGACATACGGTTCGCCGGTTTTCAGTGTGTGCCGGAAAATTCGCACCGCTTCATTCGCGAATTCTGGAGGCCAGATCGTGTGCATGACTTCCTCGAAGTCACGACCGAGAACCGGTTGCACGTTTTGAAAGGCCGGCCCCGCTCCCAAGCTCACTTGAGCGATCTTGAAGTCGCCGTCGACCAAGTAAATTCCCAACGGGGATTGCTCGATCACGGTGAGCAGCGTTTGCGTGGCGCGGTGCTGAAACTCTTCGCTCTGTCTTCTTTCGGTCACATCAGTGCCGGCGCCAAACCACTCAATGACGTTGCCCGCGTCGTCCAAGATGGGCACCGCTCGACTGTGTATCCACCCGAGTGTTCCATCGATCCGAATGACGCGGTGCTCCAGTTCGTAGAGCGATCGCTTTTCGACCGAATCTTGAACCGATTTTCGAACCTCGGTTTGGTCGTCCGGATGAATGTAGTGATCCAGCCATGAGCGACTGGGTTCGGTGGTGCTGTCGATGAAGGCACGCCCTTCCAGCATACCCATCTCGCTCCAATCCGCGTTCATTCGAAACACGATGTCGGATGTCGCCTGCGTCAACGCTCGGAAGCGTCGTTCGTTCTCGCGAAGGGTGGCTTCGGATCGTTTGCGTTCGGTGATGTCGCGCGTGACCGCCAACTGAACGGTTTCGCCATTGGTCAGCGACAGCGGCACCGCATGAGTTTCCATGTGTCGCCGACTGCCTCGCAGACCAATGATGTCGAATTCCATCACGCCGCTGTGACCATCGCACACGCGTTCGTTGAATTCGCGAAAACGATCGAGGAACTCGGGGGCGATCAACTTGTAAACCGAATTGCCAGCGACATCGGTCTCCGGGACAGCTTCGATCATCTTCAGGCCAGCGGCATTCATTTGCGTCAGCGTGCCGTCCGACCTCACAACCTTGATGCACTCAGGCGTCGTGTCGAAGATCGCTCGCAGGTAGTGCTCTCGTTCTTGGATCGCTTGTTCGGCATTTCGTCTCGCGGTGATGTCAACGGCGACCGCAATCAATTTGGTTGGTTTTCCAAAGGCATCAGCCGCGACATAGCCGCGTTCCTCGATCCATACGACTTCGCCATTGTCAGGCCGAATAACACGAAACTGCACCTGGAATTCGCGAGAACCTTGCAGCGTGCTGCGGATGATTTTCTCCACCGTATCGATATCGTCCTGATGAACGAGATCTCGAGCGGTTCGCCCGGTCGCGTGATCGGACAGCGATTTGATTCCGAAGATCTCAATCGCGTTTTCGGAATAGAGAACTGTGTCCGCTGCGATGTCCCATTCGACAGCAACCATTCGCGAAGCCTGCAGGGCAATCTGCAAACGTGACTTTTGACGCTGCAGCATGTCGGCGGATTCGTTCTTCACCCTTGCTCGTCGGATGATTGAGTCAACACGAGCCAACAGTTCGTGTTCGTTGATCGGACAGCACTGAATGTCGCTCCGCTCAAACTCGAAAACTTGCTGCCAGGTCGTCGGATCAATTGAGGTGGCTTGACCAGCGACCAAGACAAACGGAACGCCGCGAAGTTCTGCGTGGGCACGAGTCTGGGCGAGCAGATTCACACCAGAAACTTCGCGAAGATCGAAACCGGCAACGACGGCGTCAAAGCGACCTTGAGTCATTCGTGCCCAAGCCGATTTTCCATCCTCCACCGCGACCACATCGTGACGGCGACCGAGGACCTGTTCCAGGTGCACTCGACGTTGGTCATTGCTTTCGGCGACCAGAATCGCGGATCGATCTTCCCCCATCATCGGCTCTCGTTTTGCATGCCGCCAATCTACGTCGTTCGCCAGGAAGGTGACGAACAATCGTGCCTGTGCTGAATGCTACCAGTTTGTGAATTTCAGACATATATCCTACTCTGCAGCAAACTTCTGGTCGGAAGGCTAACGCGGAAAACGCTGAGGAGGATCAGCGTTTTTGAGCGGATGCGGTCAAACGAAGAGCGACGACCGAAAGAGAAGCTAGTCGTTTTTCGAAACGCAATAGAGTGCTTGGTCGCTTCGTAGATAGAGTTTGCCATCTGAGACGGCGGGAGACGCGTTGAAGTCCGAGTCATCGAATTCAAACTTGTTTTGTGCGATCGGCGCGAACGAATCGCCCGGTCGATAGACCAAGGTTCCGCTTCGGCGAGTGACGACATAGACGTGGTCACCGATCAGAATCGGGGAGGCGTAGACGGGTCGTCCGCTTTCCAGGTTGTTCACCCGTTCACGATAGATGACCTCGCCGTCTTTGGATGAAGTGCAATACGCAATCCCGCGGTCGTCGATCCAGTAGAACTGGTCTTCTTGCAGCAACGGCGTGGCGACGTAGGAACTCGATCGGTTCGTCCAAGCCACATGGGAATCCGTCACGTCATCATCACCACCAACTCGAACCGCGATGCTGCCGGATGCTCGGTATCCACCAAAGCTATAAACGGTGTCACCATCGACGATGACCGAGGGCGACACGTTGCCGGTCATTGGAGATTCAGCGAACCAATTCAGTTTGCCGGTTCTCGGATTCAACGACCAAATTTCGGAAGGCACGCTGATGACCAATTCGGCGTTGCCATCGCCGGTCGATACCACTCGAGGTGTCCCGTAAGTCAACTCGAGCATACCGGCTTCTTGACGCCAAACTTCTTTGCCGGTGTTTTTGTCCAACGCCATGATCGCCTTCGATTCTTCCGCTGCGTTCACGATGACCATGTTCTCAAACAAGACCAAACTGGCTGCTGAGCCCCATCGCCGATTGCTCGATTCCTTTCCAACGTCCACGCTCCAAACCTTCCGGCCGTTCAGATCGAGGCAGTGAACACCGCCTTTGCTGAGAAAGACAAAGACGTTCTCTCCGTCGGTCACCGGGGTGTTGCTGGCATAACCGTGTTCGGTGATGTAGCCCTGGTAACCGTCTTCGCGGTAATCAATTGGAAAGTCAGCGGACCAAAGTTGCTCGCCCGTGTTCTTGTCGAAGCACAACACTTGTCGCTGGGGTGTTGCACCCTCGGCGACATAACACGTCACAATGATCCGGTCGCCGACAATGATCGGGCTGGAGGATCCACTGCCCGGCAAGTTCACCTTCCACGTCAAGTTGTCCGATTCGTTCCATTCCGTTGGAACGACTTCGGTGGAGTGAGCGGCTCCGCCGGGACCAAGGAACTCGGGCCAATCGCTAGCTTGGGCTTGATTCAGGGTCGCGAGCAGGCAAACGAAAACGAGCAGGAATCGAGGCATGGGGAAGCCTTCTGAGAAGTAGAGGAGGGTGAGGGTCTCGTCGTCAAACAAGTGGAGGATGTTTCATTGACCATCCGGTGCGGCAACTTCTTTCAATTTCGCGATGGCACGCACCCAGGTCATTCGAGCGGTCCCGGTTTTCATCTCCATCAAGCTGCCAATCTCTTCAAACGACAAGCCTTGCAAATTGCGGTAGACGATCACGTCTCGGTATTTGTCTTTGAGCTTTGACAGTTGAAGCGACAACGCATCCGCCATCTCGCGTTGGTGCATGTCTTCGCTGGGCGTGTTGCCCTTGGCGGCGACAAAATGAGACAGCCTCGCCATGCTGTCATCAAGTCGTTTGGTCATTGATTCCGATGCGACTTCGCGGCGAAGGTCACGCTTTTTCGCGTGGAAGTGTCTTTCGATGGCATGGCTCAAACAATTGCTGAGAATTTGTCGCAACCAAGCCAACCATTCTCCTTCGGTTTTGCCTCGGAATTGATCGAAGTCGCGATGCGCGGCCAACAGGGTTTCTTGAACCAGATCGGAGCTGCTCATGCGTCGACGAAGTCGACCGTCAATCTGAGCCTGCGCCAAAAGGCTCAGGTAGTTCTGATACAGCTGCAGCAAGTCGCCCAATGACTGACGATTTCCTTGGCGAACTTCATTGATGCGTCGCTCGACGGAGCCGTCTGTGGAAGACAGATCGAGTGTGTGAGTGGACATGGGGCGGCTCGGTGTTGGATCGGATTCAGACTCTGCTGAAACCCAATGCGTCATCGGCGGGTCGACCGGGCCAAAAAACCGGGGACGATTTCGAAGAATTTTGCAACAAGAAAATGTCGGTCCGAATTTGTGGTGATTTTCTCGGCCGAAGTGTTGCGCTTTGTGCAGCGAATCGTACCTGTAAGGAGAGACGTGTCGCTTTTGGCTGACGCGGCTTGCCCTTCTCTCTTCTCTTCTGAAAACCGCACGGGTGTCGCGATGACAAAGTTCTGGAATCGTTGGATCGGAGGCCACCAATCATCTCGTTCAAAGAATCGGCGGCGTCGATCGCAGCGGCGTCGACTACGATCGGAAACGTTGGAAACGAGGAAACTACTGGCCGCCAATCTATTTCACAACGAAGCTTTTCCAGAAGACGTCAACGAAGACGGACAGGTATCTGCGATCGACGCCTTGGCGATCATCAATCAGATGAACAGTGATGGGTTGAGTGGATTCAGTTCGCAGTTGCAGGAAGCCGATAGTGCGGGGGCGGAAGGCCAACGCGTCAACAACTCCCGTCCATCCCGCGGGCGGATGACGGATGTCAACAACGATGGTCGTGACACGGCGATTGATGCGTTGATGGTAATCAACCGGCTCAACCGTGATCGAGACTCTCGCGGCGATCATGATCAGCCGAAAGATCGTCCTGACAATCCCGATGAAACGGATTCAGTTGCCGACGAAGTTCGATCGATCGATGGAACTGGCAACAACGTGGAAAACCCCGAACTCGGATCCACTGACACCGAGTTGCTGCGTGTCGCTGAGAATGACTATGCCGACGGAATCTCTGAACCCGGAGGTGAAGACCGACCAAGTGCTCGAGAGATCAGCAACGCGTTGGCGGCGGCTGACCCGGAGGGAACCTCAAACGATCGAGACTTGAGTTCATTCGTTTTCGCGTGGGGCCAATTCATCGATCATGACATCGATTTGTCTTTGTCACCTGACGCAGATGGTGAATCGTTTGACATCGAAGTTCCCGAGGGCGACGCATTCTTCGATCCCTTCAACACGGGCGAAGTCACCATTGGTTTGACACGGTCTGAATTCGCGGAAGGAACAGGAACGTCCGTCGACAATCCCGCCGAACAAGTCAATGCGATCACGGCTTGGATTGATGGTTCACAGGTCTACGGCAGCGATCAAGCAACCGCCGATGCTCTGCGTGAGTTCGTCGGTGGACGTTTGCTGATAACCGATGACGGCTTGTTGCCAACGGATGAAAACGATGGGTTGCTCGCCGGCGACATTCGTGCGGCCGAGAACGTTGTGCTGACATCCATGCATGCTTTGTTCTTGCGTGAACACAACCGATTGGCGGATGAAATCTCTGCCGACAATCCTTCGCTCAGCGATGAGGAAATCTACCAGCAGGCTCGAGCAACCGTGATTGCGGAAATGCAGTCGATCACGCTGAACGAATACTTGCCCGCGTTGTTGGGTGAAAATGCGATCTCGCAATACACCGGGTATGACTCAACCGTGGACCCGTCGATTGCCAACGAATTCTCAACCGCCGCGTTCCGGTTCGGTCACACGACGCTGAATGACGAGTTCCGGTTCGTGGACGATGACGGCAACGAGATGGCCGATTCGATTGCCCTCGCCAATGCTTTCTTCCAGCCGGGCTTGTTGGAAGACACGGGGATCGATCCCCTGTTGAAATACGCCGCGTCGACCTTGTCACAAGAAGTGGATTTAGAAGTTGTCGATAGCTTGCGGAATTTCTTGTTCGGGCCTCCCGGAGCCGGTGGGTTTGATCTGGTGTCACTCAACATCCAACGTGGCCGCGATCACGGGTTGGCTGATTTCAACTCGACGCGAGAAGCGTATGGATTGGAAGCCGTGGAGTCGATCGACCAAATCACCAGTGATGCTGATATTGCTGTCAATTTGGAAGCCTTGTACGGAGATGTGAACAACATCGACCTGTGGGTTGGTGTGTTGGCGGAAGATCACACGGAGGATGGATCGCTGGGCGAAACCGCGACGGCTATTATCGCGGATCAGTTCGAGCGACTTCGCGATGGAGATCGGTTCTGGTACGAAAACACAATGACGGATCGCGAAATTCGCGAGATCGAGAACACTTCGCTGGGGGACATCATCGCTCGCAACACCAACATCGATTCGTTGCAGGAAAACGTGTTCTTCTTCTCGCCAACGATCACCGGTTCGGTGGTTGCTGAGCAGCCTGTGACGACAGAAAACAACAACCGTGGGCAGCTTCTGGGAGACGGTGAGTCCGGAATTGTGCCCGATTCGGATGTGGATTTGTTGGCTCGCGATCAGTCCGGCAACCGGTCTGGTCAACGCGATCGTCGGGATGACCGTGGCCCCGAACCAATGGTCGGAGTGGTGGTGGAGCTCCTGGACAGCGATGGCGAAGTGGTGGACACGGCGATCACGGACGAACGTGGGAATTACCGTTTCAACGACATCGCTCAGTCCGGAGCGTACACCATCCAGACGGCAACCTCGGAAGAGTACACCGTGCTTGGCAGTGGTTCGCTCAACGTGCAAGTCAGCAACGGCGAGGAGTCACTACGCGGGATGGACTTTGCCGTCTTGGTGTGAACGGCGAATGTTTAGCGTGGCTCGATCAGCTTCACCGATGCTTGCCGAAGTTGATCGAGCTGGGGACGTAGCGTTGAGGGCGTGTCGGTAATGGTCCGGCACGCCTCTTCGTGCAGTAGCAGTGCTTCGATCAAATCAAACCAAGGCGACGAGTGAGCCATTTGGTTTGGTCGTTGCAATTCCTCGAGACGCTGCGTGAGGTTTTCCGTGGCACGTTCCAGGGATTGTTGGGCGAGTTTAGTGTTGCTTTGGTGGTGATAGGCAATCGCCAGCGGCGAATCGACGATGTATCTTGCTGGCCAACGATGATCATCCGCAGCTTCCAAAAACTGTTCGGCAGCGGACTTGTATTCGCCGTTTCGAAGTTCAGCCAAGCCGGTGCTGTATTGGCAAACGCTCAACGGGGAATCTTCGGTCGGTGGGAGTCGTCCGAGATAGTCTCGCTTTCGACGATCACTCGATTGGCGAGACCGATCGTCACGCGGGGGCGGTCCAAATTCGCGTTGCCACAACCAGACGTGGGCTAGATCCGAAATGGCTTTGCGATCGATCGACGATTCCGTCGCATCGCTTGCCGCCAAGCCACGAATGAGTAACCAATGGGGCTGCTCCGGCTCTTCCAGCAGTTGCGTTTGGTATTGCTCTGCCAACTGACGGTATTCGTCGGTGTATCCCTGATAGAGAAACAACGCGGGGACGCCCCACCACTGCGGTTGAGACGCTCGCGCGCCGGAGGCGAGTGCGATCGCGTAGTCTTGGGCGGCTTCTGGCCAAAGACGCAATCGAGAAAACAGTTGGGCTCGTTGAACACGCGGCAAGTCGTAGCTGGGTTGGATTTCAACCGCGGCGTCAAAATCGCGAGCGGCTTCTTTCCACTGTCCTGAGTTGGCGTGCGTTTGGCCGCTGGCGACCAATTCGTTGGCAACCTTCAATCCTTCCGCGAATCGTTCGACTTTCTGTTTCGCGGCGATTGCCTCTGTTTTCGAGACCATCGCATCGCGAAGTGCTTCGTCCTTCGCGTTGCGTTCTCGAATTGCCTCCGACATTTGCCAAAGACTCGCGGCGGTGCCCAGTATCAACGTGCAGCTGACCAGGGTGGCGGTGCCGATGGCGACGCGATTGCGGCGAGCGAACTTCTGGAATCGATAAAACTTGCTGGGCGGTCTGGCGGTGACCGGTTCGCCATGGAGGTAGTGGCGAATGTCATCAGCCAATGATGCCGCGGAATCGTATCGCCGCGTCCGGTCTTTTTCCAACGCCTTCATCACGATCCAGTCCAAATCGCCTCGCAGGTCGGAACTCAAGCTTCGTGATTGAGATGTGCCGGCCCCACCGTTCTGAAGACCCAAACTGCGAATGCGTTCCGCGGTCAAAGTCGACAACCGGGTGCTGGGGCGTGGTGGCTCTTCTTCGCGAATGATTCGCCGCATTTCGTCTAGACCGACGGAATCCAAACGGCCGCGATCGAAAGGCGTAGCACCCACCAGCAACTCATACATCAAAACGCCGAGCGAATAGATGTCGCTGCGAGTGTCGACGTCCAGGCTGCTCATCTCGGCTTGTTCGGGACTCATATAAAGCGGCGTTCCGATCATCGAAAAGAATCGCGTGTAAACCGTTTTGTCCGTCAGCTTTTGATCGAGCGCTTTGGCCACACCAAAGTCAATCACTTTCGCGACCGCTCGGTCGTCGTGCAGCGTCACCATGACGTTGGATGGTTTGATGTCTCGGTGAATGACACCTTTTTGATGAGCGTGATGGACGGCGGAACACACATCGATCATCAGATTCAAACGTTCGCGAACGTCCATCTGTTTCTCGTCGCAGAACTCGGTGATGGGCAATCCCCGCACCAATTCCATGACGAAGTAGGGCCGGTAATCGGCGGTCACTCCCGCATCGAAAACCTGGGCGATATTGGGATGATTCATCAACGCGACCGCTTGTCGTTCGGCCTCGAACCTAGCGATCACCTCTTTTGATCCAACGCCCGGTTTGACAATCTTCAGCGCCACACGCCGGCGGACCGGATGTTCTTGTTCCGCGACAAAGACCAGCCCAAACCCACCTTCGCCAATTTGTTCACGGAGCGTGTACGTTCCGATTTGCATGCCGATATGTTCGACAAGTTCAACCGGGACGGGTTCTGCAAACGATGGAAGACTGCGGTCGGCGCCGATTGGATGGTCCAGCAAGGCAGCGGGCTGTTCATGAGCGGCGAGCAGTTCTTCGATCGTCTTTCGAAGCACCGCATCGCTTCCGCAGGCCGAATCCAAGTACGCCATCCGCTCTTCAGGATTCTCTTCCTCGATCGCTTGTAGAAAAATCGCTCGTTCAGTCGGATTGGTCATGAAACAATCGTAGCGGCAAATCGTTTCTTAGGAGCGGTCGGGAAGCATCACGCAAGTCGAGGGGCACTCCGCTGGTTGCCGCACCCGACTCGCCACGCATCGGGTTGATGTCTGGCAATCGCGAAGGCGAATGTTGCTGGGCCATCACCAATCCAGCAGAACCCAGCAAGAACAAGATCGGAGACGCCAGCCACAACCGGTTTTTCACGGCGGCAAGTCGCGGCAGCGATGAGGAGTTGGCTGGCAAACTTTGGTTGCCAGCCGTCCATCCAAACGACGCTCGAATGCTTTTGCTTAAGCGTTTGATGTTGTTGTGGTTCATCACTGAGGGCGCTGTGGTCGTTGGTTGAGACGAGCGTCGCCACCGGCTTCCATCGGGTTGGGCCCTTGAGGCGCACGCGCGGAACGAAGTTGGGTCTGTTGCTCGTCCGTCAGAATCGCGGCGAGTCGTCGATCGACTTCGGCTTGCAACGCGGCAAGCTGACGAGATTGACGCTCGTTCAAGTTCAGTGACTGTGCAACCGGATCTGGCAAGACCTGGCCAGGCTCGGGTGGCGGTCCGTGCTGTCCACCGCGTTCACCTTGCGGTGGTTGATCACCACCGGGATTGCCCGGTCGAAGGTCACCGTTCATCGGTGGCGGCCCACCTCGACCAAGTTGATTGCCGCGACTTTGGTTTTGCATCACCGCCATCAACTCTGCCTTCGTGACGCTTCCATCGTTGTTCGCATCCGCGGTGGTGAAGAGTTGGTAAATCATTTCAGGTGGTGGGCCACCGCGACCATTCATTCCACCTTGCCCACCGCGTCCGGGAGGCTGGGCAGCAAGAAGATTAGGGAAGGAAATCGTTCCTGCCACGACGAGGCATTGCAATGTTCGATTCACGATTGGACCTTGGAAGAGAAGAGGAGGAGGGGCACGAGCGAGTCTGTGCGAAACGCCAAAAGGCTGGTCGCCGGTCGTTCGAAGAGCGACCTTCTGAGAAGGGAACTTTGGCCTCACCATTCGCACTCAAAAGGTCATATGAGGCATCGAAAAAACGTTTACCGAAGAACTAATGCGTCATCGCGAGCCGCATAGGGACACGCTTTCAAAGCTTTTTTTGAGAATTGTGCCAATGTCGAAAAACATCCGGAAATCATTGGCCTTTCGGAAAGAATAGGCCAAGAGTTCACTGCTGCCGCACCGACATCGGTGTTGCCTACCTGATGAAAACGCGAAGTGTTTGCGTGATATCAAGGCTCTCCATTGAAGGATCCCATCCGATGAATCTTTCCGGTCTCACCTCCTCCGTTAGCACCCAAAGCCTCTCAGCTCAGAGTTCTTCCACTCAGGCTCGCAGACAAGGTCCACCGCCACCGAGCGAAGAGCAGTTGGCAAGTGCGCTGCAGAGCGTTGGGGTGGATGACACAACCGCCACCAAAGTGCTGGCCCAAATCGACGATGCCATTTCGAAGCTGCAATCGGAGTCGTCCGATGGCAACCAAAGCCAAGCGTTTCGGTCGGCGGTGGAAGAAGTCTTGGATGCAAACGGGATCGACTCGGCCGAAGTCGAACAAGCACTCCGGGCCAACCGACCATCCGGTGGCGGACGCCCTCAGGGACCACCGCCACCGCCGAAAGACGACAGTTCAGCAAGCTCCATTGAATCGGCGTTGCTCTCGGTTGGCGTCGAGGAAGCGTCGGCCGATGAGTTGGTGAGTCAAATCATTGACTCGTTGGAACAGCTCGCCGCGGATTCCGATGGCAACGCGACCACCGATGAAATCCGCTCGGCGTTGGCCAGTGTGCTGGAAGAAAACAGCGTCGACACAGAAGCCTTTTCGCGGTCATTGGCCGGTGACATTGATGAAGGTGGTTTCGTCATCGATCGTTACGTTTGATTGTTGGTCCGCGAGCCGGAAAAGGATTGCAAACTGGATTGATCGGTTATGATGAGACCGATGAATCGCGATATCACACGAATCTTAACGGCCATTGATGAAGGCGATCCCAACGCGGCGGGGGATTTGCTGCCGTTGGTTTATGACGAATTGCGACGTTTGGCCTCGAGCCGAATGAACCACGAAAAGCCGGGGCACACATTGCAGCCAACGGCACTCGTCCATGAAGCGTTCCTGCGATTGGTCGGCGGGAATGACTCGCAGCATTGGGACGGACGAGGCCACTTCTTTGCCGCCGCCGCGGAAGCAATGCGGCGGATTCTGATCGAGAATGCTCGCAGTAAGAAGCGTGCAAAACGAGGTGGAGACCTGGTCCGTCGCGAATTGAACAACGATGTTGCATCCGTAGATTCCGATGACATCGACGAACTGTTGACTCTGGATGAAGCGTTGAACAAGTTGGGCGGCGAAGATCCTGCGTTGGCCAAGCTGGTCGAACTTCGCTACTTCACTGGACTGACCATCGAAGAGACCGCCGAGATTCTCGGTACCTCCGCCCGAACCACCAAACGCAATTGGGCCTACGCGCGGGCTTGGCTGCAGCGTGAGATGAGTCGCACCTGATGGATGCCTGAGTCACTCGTTGCGAGAGAAAACTTCGAGCGAACCACCGATGCTTCCAACCGCGGCGAAGTGGCTTCCGTCTGCCGACACAGCGAGCGAGTGAACGTAACCTCGGTGAATGGATTGACGCTGAAGTCTTGCGTTACGCTGGAATTCCCAGACATCAACCTTTCCGCTTCCGCCCGCAAACAAGTGTTGATTGTCGGGAGCGAAACGCATCGACCACAACGTTTCACTGCTAATCAAAGGCATCAGTTCATCGGTCTTAAACGCAGGGGATTAAGATTGGTATTACAAGCCTTCCGAAGTGATCACTCGACTCGAAAGCCTTTGTCAACCAATAACGTCTGAAGTTCCTTTAGTTGGTTTTCGTATCTCTTCCATCCCCCCACGGAGCTTTGGTAGATTGGCTGGCGCACTTGCCACTTGCTGGGGGTCTGAACTGAAGTCTTCTTCAATGAGGAGTTCAGGCAAGACTCGTCCCACGGAAGATCACAGAATCGAAGCATTTGTTTCGTCTCCTTCTCTGGGGATGCAACAAACTCCTCGTACCGAACAGTCCAGATCATGTTCGGCAGGTGCGTTTTCCAATGCGTCATCAGGGAACGGTATGCTTCAAGATAGGTGACAATCGCTTCTAGGTCACAAAACGGCCAGGTTAGGTTTTGTTTGAAGCAAGACAGGCACACATCCATGGGGTTTCGGTCAACATGAATGAACTGGGCTTTTGGGAGGATAGAAGCGATCAAGCCAACGTACCAAAAGTTCGTCGGCATCTTATCGGTGATGCGAAGCTGTCCTTGTCGATCTGCGATATTGATGAAGCCCTTCGTTTCGTGGAATGCGTGTTCACAGTACTCGCGTCCTAAAGCCTCTGCGAATTCCGGCTGTAGAAGAGACATGCAATCTGGGTACACTAGCTCAGTCTTGAGTCGGCGATGAAGAGTATGCGCGAGGTCTGAGATGGCGAACATTTCTCCACCTGCGGCAACACTTGGATGCCGCGACAGAACGGTTTCGATCAAAGTGGTTCCCGATCGCGGCATTGAGACGATGAAAATTGGACTTTCGTGATCATATCCTGCTGGCATATTTCCCAAGCGATCAGCAGAGAAAACGCGTTTCGACGCTTCCACTTCCGATCGCCACGTTTTCGAACGATCAGATGAGGATCTAATCTTAGATTGATTTGCAATCCGAAATCGCTCGAATGCTTTTGTGGACTCGCCATCCTGTTCATGCCGAAAACCCAACGCATAATTTAGCAGACTGCGTTTTCGCGTACTCAAGGTCTGTGATTCTAGGATATTCAGGAGCGACGCAGTGTCGGTTAGTGTTCCGACGCGGTCCTGACCAATCTTCGCTAAGTCGTATTGGGCAAGCCCAAGGCTCGCGTCGATCGCGATTGCTTTCTTATAGTCCGCGACCGCGTCGGCTATCTGCCCCAATTCGAGATGGGCTCGACCACGGTTCTCGAAGCTTTTCGCAAACCTTTTGTCAATCGCTATCGCCGAGTCGAACTTGGCAATTGCGTCTCGCTGCCGATTGGCATTCAGTAATGCTACTCCCCATGCATCCAATGTCTCTGGACTCGGCCGAAGCGTGAACGCTTGCTTTAGGTGGTGGTAAGCTAGACGCCTTAAAGCAGTTCTTTGATCGAGTCCTGTTTGGTGCATCTGTTCAGGTGGGATGCGTGATGAAAACAGCATTCCAAGAATGAGATGTCCGGGCACACTAGACGGATTCTTCTTCAAAACGAACACGCACGCTTCTACAACGATATCCAAACGCCCTGTCTGCTCGCCAAGGCTGAACAGCGTCCTTAGAAGATGTGTTCTGGTTGGGTACCGTTGGATTTCTGCAAGCTGTGCTTGCATTTGGGAGATGCACCCCGCCGATTGATCGTGGCTAGAAAAGCTCCCGCTGAGTTCCGTTAGCAATGCTCGACATTTGCTTAGATTTCGCCTCGCCTCGGGGTGATCAGGGGCAATTCGGATTGCCAACAGCGCGGCTTCTTCTGCGGAACGAAACCGTTTTTCGCCCATCAAGACAACGCATAGCGAATTGAGCAATGCAGCCGAACCGGGGTGCAAATGAACAGCTCGTTCAACATGTGATATTGCTTCAGCTGATTCTCCTCGTTCGTGAAAAAGCATGCCAAGTAGATGATTGGCGTCGACGTTGTCAGGATCCAACTCGAGAATGTTGCGATAGCCTCGTTCAGCCCCGACGGTGTTGCCACGTTGGTGCATCTGCAGAGATTCTTTAAGCCGTGCTGAAATATTGTTCAGTCCAGGTTCCACTTTCAAATTCCTTGTGAGTGAAGATTTCGCAATCGTATCCCCTTGCTCTGCGGACCAGGAAATCTTTTCGAGAAATGGGGCTAGGATCGACGCCCCATGGTTGCGTCGCGTCCCCCCATGCGTTTCCAATGATTACCGAGGACACGTTATCGCTCTCTAGCGATGATTGCCACCTCAACGTGGATAGCGATATTCACCTTCCTGGACGGTTTACCTATAGAAGAGAGCAAGTCAATGACTGACCGACTTTCCAATGTTAAGGCGAGCTTGCTTAGACGGTTTGTTCAGGCACCTCGGAAGAGAAAACGCCTCACGGCGCAATTAAATCGCCGCCTTTCGAGCGAAACGCTCGAAAAGCGTCAGATGCTGGCCGCAGACCTCGCCGGGGACGACCTTGCTTCGGCTCATGTTGTCTCGCTGCAGCCGAACCAAATGCAGGAGTTTGACGCCTCGATCGGAGATGGTCTGTTCGGTGTCAAAGATGTGGACCTGTATCGAGTTGACATCGTCGATGGCCAGACGGTGACGTTCGACGTCGACGCCTATTATGACGACAACGGCAACAACCTGAGCAACCTGGATAGCTACCTTCGCATTTTCGACTCGGCTGGGACCGACATCACTCCAGGTGGTGAATACTACCGCTACGGCTATGCAAGCAGCCCGAACGACTACGGCGGCTATGGTTGGGCCGATGATTACCTTTCATTCACGGCGGATCAGACCGCGACTTACTACGTCGGAGTCAGTTCGCAGTCGAATACTTCGTATGATCCAACGGTCGGCGACAGTGGATACGGACATGCGAGTTACACCGGTGCCTACCGATTGCAGGTTTTAGGCAATTCGCCTCCGGTTCCAGAACTGAGCGTAGCCGACTTGACTGCACAGGAGGATGACGGCATGGCAAATGTGGTTGTGTCGCTCAGCGCCGAATCGACATCCGTTGTCACCGTTGATTTCAGCGTGGTCGCCGGGTCGGCACTTGCCGGCACGGACTATACATCCAGCAATGGGACGTTGACTTTTTCTCCCGGTGAAGTGTCAAAGTCAATTCCTGTGGGCATCGTCGACGATGGTGCGATGGAGTCTGACGAGACATTCACGGTGCAATTGTCCAACGCCGTCGGCGCACCGATCACCATGGCTCTCGCAACCATCGAAATTGTGGACGATGATCCCGATCTCGCTGGGGACCAATTAAGTACGGCACAGACCGTCACATTGTCGGGCGGCAGTTTATTGGAGATTGACGCAGAGATTGGTGACGGTCGCTTCGGAAACAAAGATGTCGATTTGTATCGACTTGACATCGCTACCGGCCAAACGGTGACGTTCGACGTGGACGCTTAGCAACGCACGATCAATT
>NZ_DDGH01000062.1:0-41532 GCF_002337565.1 Rhodopirellula sp. UBA1907
CGGGGTTCTCGGATAGGTTCTTATTGTTCATTGGAAATTGTCTTGCTGAGATTGACACTTTAACGCCCCTTTCTCGATTGCTTTTGTTTCATTGCGGGATCGGTGTAAGGCAAGTACTTCGGATGGGGAACATAGTTGCCTTTGCCTTTCTCCCAACGGAACGTTTCGCCTTCGACAACGAGATCACGCCGCACGTTGAGTTTGGGTTCTGGATCGGCGAACTCCGTCGGTGCTGAATGCTTCAGCGTGGTGATGACGTCCGTGTACTTCGGATCGGACGCGAGGTTGTTCCACTCGTGCGGATCCTCTTGGACGTTGTACAGTTCTTGGTTCTGGTCGTCGTAGTGGATGAAACGCCAGTCGCGATTGATCACGGTGTATTCACCTGGGTTGATGTAGGGCAGATATACCGTTCGGTCTATTGCGTCGGCGGGATGTTTCAACGTCGATGCCAACGAAACTCCTTCCAAGTTCTGCTGCGGTGCGGGCAAGTCGCATTGCTCAACCAGCGTCGGATAGATGTCAATCAGGCTGACCGTCACGTCAGTCCGAACCCCTTCAGCGACACCGGGCCCTGCCCACACAAACGGCACGTTGGAGGTTCGTTCCCACAAAGTGTGTTTGCCCCACTGGCCTTTTTCGCCAAGGTGGTAACCGTGGTCGCTCCACAGCACGACAATGGTGTTGTCGGCATAGGGGCTTGCTTCGAGTGCGTTTAGAATGCGACCGACCATCGCATCAGCGTAGCTGGTGCACGCGAGGTAACCGTGCAGGGCGTCTTTCCAAGCACCCATGGCAACCAATTTGTCGTAGTGTTGCTTCCTGCGGTTCTGACGTTGTTTGACAATCTTCTTTGGAAGATCGTCCAGGTCATCTTCCTTGAACGCCGGAGTCTCGATGGCATCTCGATCGTACAACTCAAAATACTTCTGCGGACAGTAATTGGGATAATGAGGAGCATAGAAGCCGCAGGCCAGAAAGAACGGCTGGTCGTGTTTTTGCTCTAGTTGATCGACGGCCCAGTTCGCACGCATTGTGTCGGCCATCTCCTCTTCTTCATCATTCGGAATTGCACCCCATTCCAAGAACAACCCGCCGGTGATCTCTTTGCCTTGGTTGTAGATGCTGGCCGGAAAGGGCTGTGGAACCGGCGTGTCGCTGCTCCATGATTCCAGTGCCCAACCGCCTTCCCGTTGAAATTGATTTCGCAGGAAGAACTTTGTCCAACCTCGCTGGTCAATTGCTCCAGCCGGATGATGAAAGAGCTTGCCAGCGCCCAGCGTCGAGTAGCCCGCTTTGGCAAAGCTCATTTGCAGCGATTCAATCTCCGGATGATGCACAAAGTAATTCGGAGTCTCGTAGCATCCGGTCGTCGATGCGTATTGGCCGGAAAAGATGGCTGCTCGACTGGGTGCACAAAACACGCCAGCGGTGTGTGCGTTGGTAAAGCACACGCCACGAGCGGCAAGCCGATCGATGTTGGGTGTGATAGCATTGGGGCGTGAGTCGAGACATCCGACAAAGTCGTTCATGTCGTCGACCGCTAGAAATACGACATTGGGGCGTGCATCGTCTGCAGACAAATGGCCGGCAAGACTTGCGACGAAAACGATGCCGAAGAGGAAATACGTCGGTATGTTCATAAGTGTCATTTGAGTTGAGGTTTTGGTGGTGGACGAGGCAACGAGTTCCCGAATGAAGGACTCGGTGCACCGTCCATCACGTCCTTTTTTGCACGGTTGCAAACACCGCAAGAATCGCGGGTACTTGGACGTCATCTTGATCTCGCAATCTCCTCTTGAGCCGTGCGATAGAGTGTCGAAATTTCGGCTCCGTTGAGCGCTCGGTTGAACAAAGCCACTTCATCGATCCTGCCGTCCCAAACTTGTGTCGCTTTGGCGTCCGTTCCGAACCAGACCTTCTCGGAGTCGCTGGATGCCATTTCGGTGCACGCTGTGGAAGCAACGAGCCTCCCGTCTTCGTAGATCTGCAATTGCTCACCGTCAGCAGTCACAACAATGTGCCGCCAGGTTTTTTGCGGTAGGGCTGAGTTACCTGTGGTGGGCGTGGTCACGAGTCCTGTTGTGAGGGGACTCGTTGCCTTGTCCACCACCGTGGTTGTTGCCGGAGTCATGGCCTCGTCCATCACGATGGTGGTTTGCAGCGTTCCGTTCCTATTGAGAGAGAGACTGAAGTTGCCGCGGTCTCCATCCCGGTTGGTGGCAACCATTGCGCTATGGGCGGGCGCTTCCAGATACACGAACGCGGTTAGCGAGAAGTGTCCCGTGTTGAATGCGGGCGGCGAATCGACGCGCCCGCCGCGACCAATGGAGTCGACTCCGACTCGCAAGGAACCGCCGGCGAAGACACCGTTGGCATGTGCGGGGCGTTTGCCGTCCCCTGTTAAAACGACGCCGGAGTATTCGGGCGGTTCCGACACCAAACCGCGGTCGCGAATTGGCATTCGGTAATAAGCCACGGGCGACAACCGCTTGATCGCGCGGGCGTAGTTCAGCCTCGGTTCATCGAAGTTGCGAATGAATCGGTTGGTTTCGACGGAGATACCAATCAAGTCAGACGCCTCACCAGAAATCCGAACGGCCTCCGACGCGTGAAGATCAACCGACTTGGAAGCGTCACGTTGATTCGATGCCCCCGGATTCACACGCACGAGGCCATCAAACACATGCACCTCGCTCGCACCGCCCTCAACATCAATGGAGAACTCGGTGCCGAAATCAATGACTTCCGCTTCGGGAGTTTCCACGGTGAACCCGATGCCTTGCGGTGGAACGGTGGCTGACAAACGCCCGCTGTGAAGCACAACACGCCGGTCGCTCACCGCATCGAAGCGGGCAGGAGCCTCCATATACACCATGACTCCGCCGCCGAACCGCAGATTCAACAATCCTTTTCGCAACTCATAGTCGCCCATAGGCAGTTGCGGATCGTCCCATTGCTGATCGCCTTTCGTAAGCAATCCACCCACGTTGCGGACGACGGATGCCGCGACGCGATCCTCGCTGGTCGATTGGTCGTCGCGGTGGGGCCGTATGAAGGCGATCAGCAGGCACGCCGCTGTCACCAACCCGGCCGCTATCGCCAGCACTCTCTTTGGTGATCGAATCAAAGACTGCTGATGATTTTGTTTTGTCGAACCGGGAATGATCTCCGAGGCAGCGTTGCTGGCTCCCAACGCATTTGTTTGGATCTGTCGGCGTCGCAGCGATTGCCGCAAGTCTGAATGAAGCTCGGCACGAAGTGCAAACCGCTGAAGATTGGCGGGGTTCTTCAGCCACTGCTCAAACGCTGTGGCTTCTTCGTCGGATGGCTCGCCCGAAAGCATGCGATCGATCAGTTCATCGTCGACTGGCATCACTGATTCTCCAAAGCGGTGCGTCGTTCGATGCAACTGGCAAGTGCCGTACGCACACGCGTAAGCAGGACTCGAACCGAGCCGCTGGTCGATCCGATTTCGCGAGCGATCTCGGCGGCGGAACGTTCTCCGACGTATCGCAAATCGAGCAGCTGACGCGAACGAGGCGGGAGTTCATCCAGACAGGACTCCAGTGCTTCGCGACGTTGGCTACGACCATCCGCCTGCTGAGCGATTGTGTCCGCAAGTTGGCCGAGCACCTCGTCCGAGAAAACGACCCGCGAGCGACCTTGAACTCGGTAAAAATCAATCACCCGAGACTTGGCGATCCACAGCGCCCATCCGACGAAGGTCCGGCCCGAGTCATACTCATCAAACCGACGCGCCAGTTCCTGAGCGATCCGCTGAACAACGTCTTCCGCATCATGGAACCCACTGATCGATGCAAACACATACGCCGAAACGGCTGGCTCAGCATCAAGCCAGCATCGAGTGAAATTTGCCCGTTTCTGATCTTCGTTCATGTGCACGGCCGACGCGGAACAACTGTCTGTTCACCGTATGCCGAACGCGAACAGGAATCGTTAACAAGAATCCAGGAGAACGCCCGATTTTAGTTGATTCCTTGTAGCTACGATCAATCTCGTCGTTCGTGATTCCTCGCCGACACGAACTACCTGATCTCGCTGAAGACCCAAATCGTTCAGCCATTGGGATGATTGGGTGGCTGATGTTGGAATCGTGGATGTCGATGTTTTCCATGACCCAATTGGTTTTTGTTGATCGGCTGTATGCAGATCTGTCGATATCGTTTATCGTGAATGGACGATAGTGTTTCCAGGTAGCGAGAGAGCTCACTTCGGGTTTGCGCGGTTTGGCACCGTTCCCACCGATCGAGGCCAGCGTTTACCCAACGCTTGTCGCATTGCCGCGAAGGCATTTTTTTACACTCGACGAACGTCTATCGCCGATAGACGAAATTGAATAAGGAGCGGAAACGTGAGCGAACAACAAACTTGCCTCTCAGATGAAAAGGGCATTGGTTTCTTTGAACGCTATCTCACCGTTTGGGTGGGGCTTTGCATCGTCGCGGGGATCGCGTTGGGAAAGGTTGCTCCCGGTATCGCCAAGTCGCTCGACGGAATGGCGATCTACGTGAACGAGGCTCCGGTGATTTCGATCCCGATCGCGATATGCCTGTTTTTCATGATGTACCCGATCATGGTCAAGATCGACTTCGGCGAAGTGGTCAAAGCCGGCAAGTCGATTCGCCCCGTTGGTTTGACATTGTTTATCAACTGGGCAATCAAGCCGTTTACGATGTACGCGATCGCCAGCTTTTTCTTGGGAACATTGTTTCTTGGGTTCATTGGTCCGGACGCCGTCGACTATGTGAAAGCTCCCTTGGGTAGCAATCTCGAAGTGGGAGCAACCCATGGTGCCGGTGAGGTGGTGTTGGTGGATGGCGTGAAGATGTTGCAGGTTCCACTTTGGCGGAGCTATTTGGCAGGATGCATCTTGCTTGGCATCGCACCTTGCACAGCGATGGTTTTGGTTTGGGGATTTTTGGCGAAGGGTAACGATGGACACACGCTCGTGATGGTTGCGATCAACTCGCTCACGATGCTCGTTCTTTACGGTGTCTTGGGCGGGTTGCTGCTTGGGGTTGGTCAGCTTCCGGTTCCATGGCAAGCCTTGCTTCTATCGATTGGTGTTTACGTTGCCTTGCCGTTGATCGCTGGTTATCTGTCACGCAAGTGGGTGATAGCGGCGAAGGGCGAGGTTTGGTTTCGCGAGAAGTTCTTGCATTACCTGACACCCGTCACGATCACCGCACTGTTGGCAACGTTAGTGCTTTTGTTTTCGTTCAAAGGTGAGACGATTGTCGAAAACCCACTCACGATTCTTTGGATCGCGATTCCGTTGACGATTCAAACATTGGTCATCTTTGCGCTTGGATACGTGATCAGCAAAGCGTTGGGCTTCACCTACGAATCAGCCGCACCGACGGCGATGATCGGTGCGTCGAATCACTTTGAGGTGGCCATTGCAACATCAACCATGTTGTACGGATTGTCGTCGGGTGCTGCTCTTGCGACCGTTGTGGGCGTGTTGATCGAGGTTCCGTTGATGTTGGCCTTGGTCAAGTTCTGTCTCAAGACACGTGGTTGGTTTGTTTCCGAAACGTCGGGTGCCGCGCTCGAAGCAATCCCAGTCACACCGGATGGGGAGCCAATCCACTGAATGCGATGAATCACAAAGCATGCTTTGGAAAAATGTTTCCAGATCAGATCGGTGTTGGAGAACGTGTCGGAAAAGTCTTTACGGTTCGCATCGACAATCCGGCGGGCATGATGCGTTCAAGACCGAACATCGAGACGGATGTCAAGCAATGGGATGATTGTCGGGAGTGTTCAGAATTTGAAAGTTGCTATCAGCTTTGCATGGCAAAGATTGCCCTCGACGCAACCGTCGCGGCCAAGCATTGAGTGGTTGTTGGTCACTCGCTTGGGCCGGCTGGTGTGAAGGTGTACGCAGTGCGTTGTTGGTCGAGCGAGTTGGAAGTGTGTAAGCGGGAAACCGGACGCTAACGCGTGGCGGCTAATAGGGCGGAGCGGCGATTTGGGTTTTGGTAGTTCGCTCGCCTGAGGATCGTGCGGGGTCGGGCCAGCCGGAGTGGATCGGTCAACAAATAGCGGTGTTTGAGGCGATTTGCGATTTGTATCATCTTTGGAGATTTCTACTCCTCAGGATGACCGGTCATCGCTAATCTTCATTTTGGGCGTCGTTTTTTGACCCCCTTTTCATCTTTTTCCTTAGGAGAGTCTTACATGCAAAGAACTCATCGTGCGCGACCAGGTTTCACTCTGGTGGAGCTGTTGGTTGTGATCGCGATCATTGGTGTTCTCGTCGGCCTGTTGTTGCCAGCCGTTCAAGCCGCCCGCGAGGCCGCACGACGAATGTCGTGCAGCAATAATTTCAAACAAATCGGACTTGCGATTCACAACTACCACAGCGCGTTCAATCAGGTGCCACAGTCTGGCACCGGAACGAAGCAAGAAATCAGCATGACCGACGGCACCAACCAAAGTAACCGGCTCTTTCTCAGCTGGCTGGTTCCGGTTTTGCCCTACATCGAGCAGCAAGGTTTGTGGGAGCAGATTTCAAACCCGAGCACGTTGGTGACGGCGGGGCAAGCATTGCCCGGTAGCGTCAATGGCGCATGGCCTGCGATGGGACCTTGTCCCTGGCAGACGACCTATGTTCCTTGGGTCACTCAAATCCCTGCCTACCGTTGCCCAAGTGACAGCGGACAAGCAAACGGTCCCGGCCAGTTAGCGCGTACGAACTACGCCTGCTCTGTTGGCGACGCGGTCGACCGAGGCAACAACGGTGGCGTCAATGACTTTGGTTTCTTTGGCAACCTGAACAACCGCGACGAAGACTGGGCCGTGACTCGTGCACGTGCTGCCCAGCGTGGGTTTTTCTGGAACCGCAACAAGGTCCAGTTCCGCGACGTTCTCGATGGACTGTCCAACACCATCGCAGCGGGTGAAGTCGTCACGTCGGGTGGCAAACGAGAGGTCAGTGCGGACTTCGTTCGCAACATCACAACGATGTTGGGGCCAAACGAAACGATCTTGATCCCAGCGCGTTGTGCAACGGGTGCCCACATTGATCCGTCACGCCCGCAGTTTTATGACCCGACCGCGAACGTGAGTGATAACCTTTCGCAAGCCAAACATGCACGTTGGGCTGACTCGCGTCCTTACTACACCGCGTTCCACACCATCTTGGCACCCAACAGTGCCAACTGCGTGCACGACGGTGGCGACGGGAATCACTCGGGTGTGATCTCATCGGCAGGCAGTCGCCACGCAGGCGGTGCTCACGTGTTGATGGGCGATGGTGCGGTGAAGTTCATCACCGAGAGCATCGATACCGGCAACTTGGAGCAGAACACTGTCTGCCGCGACTTGCCTGGGCTGCGGCCTGGATCACCGAGCCCATACGGGGTTTGGGGATCTCTCGGTACTCGCGATTCAAAAGAAGTTGTCAGCGAAGAATTCTGATGTCTCGTTGACGTTGAGTGAAATCGGTTTGAAACCTCGCCTGATCATTTTGGGCGAGGTTTCTTGTTTGCACTCAACCTGTTTGGATCGCGTTGATGTGAGGTGAAGTAGACGCAGTGTGTTAGCCGGACATTCGCCACGTCGTGGATGCCCGGAATCATTCGAAATCCATGGCGTTTGGATCCGGGATGGCTCGATCTATTCCACGTCAGTGAAGACCATGTTTATTCCGTCATCGGTGAAGGTGACATCCTGGACGATGCATCCAATCTTGTTGATGACGCGATCTTGATCGATGAGGATCGAGTCAAACTCGATGGGCGTGGGGTCTATGATTGTCGAGTTCTGCTTTTCTCGACTGGCGATCACCGGCACGTTCGGTAGTTTCTTCGGCGTTAGTTCAACGCTCGTCACTCGTGGACTGACGTAGGTCACCGGTTCGAATTGTTGGTAGTAGTTGCGAAGCGCTGTGCTGTCGGGATGACCGGGGACGAGGATGTCCATCGACATGTCCGGCATGCAGATCAATTCCAACGTCTCAAAATTTGTAGAGAGCATGTCGCAGCCAGCGTAAGTGGAGCTTCTTCCATCGCCCATCAACAGATCTGTCCCTAAACCTCCGACGAAGATCACTTGATCGGCATTGACGCTGGTCAGTGTGTCGTCGCCCTCATCACCGTAGAGCAGGAAGATTGCTCGATTTCGGATGTCGGCTGCGGGATCGTCAGAAGGCTCGACCTCGAGCGAGATGTTGTCATTGCCGGAACCACCAGAAACAATGATATTGAGCGGGATCTCCGGTTCAGACGGCGAGTCCTCGTCTTCGTCCTGGGGGCGATTGGGTAGGTCATCCAGGTCGATCCGACCGACGGAACGGCCATCGACGCTAAAGCGAATTCTTTCGTCATCAACCACGATGCGTATTTTGTCGTCGTCACCCGTCCCGACGAGCACAACCGTGTTGGCCATCCAATTTTCATTGAGGTCGATATCTCGAGCCCTTTCCGGCATTATCGGCAACACCTCGCTCAGCATGGGATAGTTGTTGCCAAACGCGTCCGACGATCCGCCGATCGCCAAGAGAAGCAACATTCCGGCAACGATTCGAAAGAAGCGGGATTTCACGTCAGCGCACATCGGTTGGTCCTTTGTCTGGCAGGAGCATGGCTAAGAACTTGTCTCTGCCCGACAAAGCGTTCGCGAATTCGATTTGTTACACCGATTGTCGCAATGATTTTTGCTGCGGAGAAAATAGCCCCGGATTGAATACGGGGAGCGGTTCGGCCCACCGCCGCCGCAGAAGGTTTCTACTTCGCATTTTGGAGCTGTTTTTCGACCAGCCAGATGTTTCTGAATTTCACTTTGGATCCATGTTCCTGCAGCACGATCGGCGAGGTCGGTTCCTCGGGGAAAGCGGCGTACTTGTTGCGACGCAGCGACAGTTTGAAGTCATCGTGAATCAACTTTCCATTGAGCCGCACGGTGACACGCGCGGCACCGTTTTCCGTCATGAAGCCGTTCTTGCCGATCTCGGCGGCTTGGTATTCCAGGTCCACCGTTTGCCACTCGCCAGGGCCAAGTGCGGCGTTCACGTCAGGGGCCCGGATTTGGTAGATCGCGCCGCAGTCACCCAGGCCAGGGCGTTCTTTGTCGGCGCTGTGGAGGACTTGCAACTCGTACAACGGGCCGAAGAAGATTCCGCTGTTCCCGCTGCCTTCCTCGGGCAACTGAAACTCTAGGTGCAAACGATAGTCACCGAACGTTTGCTTCGTGCAAAGAAACTGCTTGCGTCGCTTGCCGTCAATTTCAAACGCGATCTCCATCGCGTCGCCATCCACCATTTTCCATTGCACTTCCTGTTGATCGTCGTTGGGATTGATCCACTGCCACGAGAACGGTTTCCAGGCATCGAAGCCTGAACCGTCGAACAGCACGACGGCGCCGGCAGGTGGTTCCTGCCCGAGTGTCGATGTCGAGGTGTTGTCCGCGGAAACCACCGTTCCAGTTGCGGTCGCAAGGATTCCGCTCAACAGAAACAAACGAACAAACATGCTTCTTGAAATCATCTTCATAACCTTGAGAGGTGAGATCGCTTCGGTCAAGTCACTTGGTCGTCCGTGGCTCGTTGAGCCATTGGCTCAGCTCTGCACTCAGTGACGCGACCAGATCGGGATGCTCGACGAGCACGTTGTGTTTCTCGTTGGGGTCGGTGTCCACGTCAAACAATTCGACCGGTTTGCCTTTGAATGCGAGCAGCTTCCAGTTCCCACGCCTCACCACTTCGGTCGCGAATGGCTTGGGTTTGGGAGTGTGACGCTGAAGCGATTTGTAGAGATCCAATTGCCAGAACACGGTGCCTCTTTCTTCGTCGCTCGGCGGGGGGCCTCCCTTCCAATGCGGCAACAGACTCAGTCCATCCAAGGACAATTCGCCGGGCACGTCGACACCGGCTGCGTCGCAGAAGGAGGGCAATAGATCGTTCGTGTGGCCAAACGCCTGCGATGTTTGGCCCGGTGGAATGGTGGCTGGCCAACGCACGATCATCGGCACGCGAATGCCTCCGTCATGCAGGTCGGTTTTGCCACCTTTCAAGTCGTGAATGAAGCCTTCAAAAGCAGCGCCGTTGTCGCTGGTGAAAAGGACCAGCGTGTTGTCGGCGATCTTCAGTTCATCGAGCTTCTGAAGGATCTCGCCAACTTTGGCGTCCATGTGCTGGACCATCGACCGGAAGCGGTGTTGATCGTCGCTGATCCCGGCCGCAGCGGTGTCGGACCAATGCGGCTCGGGAGCCGGTTCATAAGGTTTGTGGGGAACGAGCCACCACATGTTGATGAAAAAGGGAGCGTCTTCGTTCGAGAGCTTCTCGATCATCTCGACCGCGAAATCTCCGTTGGCATCGGTGAAGTGTTTGGGATAGTACGGATCGTCTTCGCTGATTTGTTGGTCGTTGCGAAGAAGGACCGTTCCGCCTTTCCGGAAGAGCGTTTTGTCACGCCCCATTTTGCCGCGAAGTGGTTGTTGCTCGATCTGCGTTTGATAGAAATCGAACCCGTGTTGGCGAGGGCCGGGCTGGTTGGTCAAGCGTTTTCCTGTTTCGTCAACGTGCAGTCCGCCGAGATGCCATTTGCCAACGTGCGCTGTGTTGTAACCAGCGTCGCTCAAAAGTTCGGCCACCGTCGTCGCGGATTCGGGCAGCCATCCGTTTCGGTCATTGAAGTGTTTCGTGATTCCAAATCGCAGCGGATAACGACCGGTCAGCACCGAGGCTCGCGTCGGCGAACAAACAGCCGAACCGGCGTAGAAGCGATCGCACTTCAAGCCTTCACTCGCGAGCCGATCCAGATGAGGTGTCTTGACGGCGGGGCTGCCAAAACACGACAGGTCTCCGTAGCCAAGGTCGTCCGCCAGCAGCAGGATGATGTTGGGGCGACCGGCGGCGTGAAGCAGCGTTGCGTTGGCCAGAAAGACAACGGCGATGCAGGCAATCGCCAGCGAGTGGATGAGAGGTTTCATGTGTGGGACGTGGATGATGTGGGAGTGCAGCTTGAGACCGGCAGTATTGGGGGACTCATTTGCCCGAATGAGACGACTTGCCTTTGCGAGCGGATGGTGCGGGCACGGGCGGCTTCGTCGGACGAACATCTAACGGATCGAAGAACCGCATGTTTGTTCCGACTCGGTCGAAGTCGCCGAGGTCTTCTCGCATCGATTCAGCTAGCCCCAGCAGTCTTTCAACGACCTGTGGATTTTCGGCCGCCACGTTCGTTGTTTCGCCCAAGTCGTTCTGCAAATCAACCAGGAAGGGACTCTCAAAACCGATTCGGTCCTTGGGAGCGATGTGCGAATTGCGACCGAACGGGGCAACTCCGATCGGTTCTTTTTCGCGGGGCAAATGGAGCTTCCATTTGCCCTGCCGAACGGCCTGCAGATGGACTCGCAGGTAATAGAAGAACGCCTTGTCAGGATCGGCTTGGTCAAATTCACCGTGAAAGAGATGACGGATGTCTTCCCCGTCGATCACTCGATCGGATGGAACATCGGCTCCGGCGAGAGCAGCCAAGGTTGGCATCACGTCCATGGTCGTCGCAATCGAATCGCAAACCGTCCCCGCAGGCACTTTGCCTGGTCCCCAAAGAATCGCGGGGACTCGCACGCCACCTTCGAAAGAGGACACCTTGCCGCTTCGTAGCGGACCAGCGGATCCGCCGTGATCACGTGGGCGATGACCGTCCACATGCCCTTTGTTCTTGACCAACCAAGGACCATTGTCGCTGGTGAAAAGAACGTAGGTGTTGTCGGCGAGCTTCAATTCGCTGAGTGTGTCCAGGATCCTGCCGACGTTGAAATCGATCTCTTCAATGACATCGCCATACAGGCCACGTTTGCTTTTGCCTTTGAACGCTTTGGATGCATCCAACCGCGTGTGCGGCATCGTATGAGGGATGTAGACAAAGAATGGTTGGTCTTGGTTCTGTTCGATGAACGAGATGGCTTCGTCGGTGTAACGCTGAGTCAACGTCGCCATGTCGGAATCAGGCTCGATCAGCTCTTTGTTGCGGTACAGATTCGCCACACGGTCATTGCTGGTGGGTGTTCCGTAGAAGTAGTCAAATCCCTGGCCGGTCGGAAGCAAATCGGGGAAGAAGTCGGTCTGCGTGTGTTTGGCGAGATCCCATTTGCCAAAGCAAGCCGTGGCGTAGCCTTTTGTTTTCAGCACTTCCGCGATTGTGATTTCATCTTCGTGCAGGATCGGATGAATCTGCTTGGTGTGCCCTCGTTCCGCCACCCGCAACGGGTAGCAACCGGTCATCAAGGCGGCTCGCGATGGTCCGCAGATGGGTTGTGCGTAGAAGCTGGTGAACTTCATGCCTTCCTTTGCCATCGCATCCAACCGCGGTGTGCGAATGTCAGGCGATCCGAAGCAACCAACGTCCTGGTAGCCTTGGTCGTCGGTGAAGATCACAACAAAGTTCGGCGGCCCGGCGGCCGCGATTCCCTGCAACAGGCACACGCAAATCAGGGCTTGGAGTTGGAGCTTCATGGAGGACCGGTCGGCTTGGTGAGTGAGCAGGAAAGAGCGGGAATGGCAACGTTGAACATTTGAGCGTTCGGTTGCGGGTGATGGCTTCCGGGCAATCACAGGCTGGAAGCCTATGCCACTTATTTGAGGATGGGGCCGGCGATTTTTTCCCCGTTGGTGGTGAGAAGCTGGAAGTGGTGAACGCCGACCTTTTGGCCGTCGCGGTAGGTCCACACGACTTGCTTGTCTCGTGTCACTTCCATGAGTTTGGGTGCGTCCACGTCAGCTCGGCCGCCCGCGTAGCTGGTGATGACGATATTCCCATTTGGCAACACTTGGGCTCCGCAGGGGTCTTGCAGCCATGCACCGGGAAGGTCTTCGTTGGTCAACGTCCAGATGACGTTTCCGTCAGCGTCGAAGTCGATCACTCGGTTGCCATGGGTGCAGCAAACAAGTGTCTGTCCATCGCCATGTCGAATGGCAGTGAATGGCCATGTGTGGATCTTGTGATCGGTGTCACCCGGGACGGTTGTGTCTAATTTGCTAAGGACCTCTCCTTCTGGCGAATAGTGGAAAACGGCGAAGTCCAAAAGGTGAGGAGCGAGGTAGGTTCCGTCGGCAAGCTTGCGAGCCATCCGAGTCTGCATGTGATGGTTCTTCTTCTGGCACGCCAGCGGGAACTCTAGAATCACCTCGCCGGTGGCACTGATTTCGAGCAATCTGGGGTCGTTGCCCGCTTCCGTGATGACAAACGTGCCGTCGGCGGTTGGCTGAGCGCTGTTGACTTCGCTTTGGGTGCCTTTCCAAATCAACGTCTCTTTTCCGTCAGGAGCGATTTGGACGACGGCTCCTCCGCGATGACGTTTGGATTTGTTGACTGTCAGAATGATCGTGCCATCGTCGAGCACGTAGCCATCGCGTGTTGCGGACGGATAGGTCCAACTTGCCTCGCCGTCGGCTCCCATGATGTATGTCTTTTGCCCGCAGGCAAGGAAGCTGTGGGTGACGTCCTGAGCCTTGGCAGAGTTGCCCGCGACGGAGCAGCCGAGTACGCAGCACAGGAGTGCGATCAATCGATGGGGATGACTCATGTGGGTTCCGTCTGCGGAGGGGACTTGGCGGGATGACGTATCAGAGAACAGCGGCGGGCGAAGGGAACGACCGTTCGCCCTCGTCGCATTCCGGTCTCTCCAACGCCACGATCGAAAGCCCACCAGTCTATCTCAGATGAAAGTCCGAAGTGGAGTTGCTCGCAATTTCTCGCGGAGGAGCGTTTCATCCTGTCGTCCCGTTGGGACTGGGCGTGATGGCACCAGCCACGAAGTGGTGACAGGATGCCCGAGCGCGCAACAGCCACGAAGTGGCGACAGGTTGTAGCCATTGGCGCGAGCCAATGGAGATCGAGACAAACGAGATATCGAGAAGTCCCGAAGGGACGGCAGGTCGTCCAATCCTGTCACCCCGCTGGGGCTTGGCGTGTTGGGTGGGATCTCGGATCCACGAGCTGACGCTCGTGGCTACAGCATGTCGTCCCGTTGGGACTGAGGGCGTGCGCGACATGGCGACGTGTTACCCGAGCACGCAATAGCCACGAAGTTGCGACAGGTTGTAGCCCTTGGCGTTAGCCAATGGATATCGAGACAAACGAGATCTCGAGAAGTCCCGAAGGGACGGCAGGTCGTACCATCCTGTCACCCCGTTGGGACTTGGCGCGTTGGACGGGGTCCTTGGGGCCACGAACTGACGCTCGTGGCTACAGCATGTCGTCCCGTTGGGACTGGGCGTGATGGCTACAACGTGTCGTCCCGTGGGACTGGGCGAGCGCGCACCAGCCACGACGTGGCGATAGGATGGAGGCATCGGCCTCAGCCCGTGGATCCCCCTGTCAGACAAGAAGGTTGATCATGTCGACGTTCACGAATCTTTTGTTCCATCTGATCTACAGCACGAAGTATCGCAAGCCAGCGATTCGGTCCGAATGGCAGGATGAACTGCATGGGTACATGGGCGGGATTGTCCGGGACCAGAAAGGGACGTTGCTGAGGATTGGCGGCGTCGACGATCACATTCACATGCTCGCGAAATTGAGCCCCACCATCGCCATCTCGGATGTGTTGCGCACGATCAAATCCAATTCGTCGAAATGGATCAACGAGCGATCGGACGTCCACCGAAAATTTGAATGGCAATCCGGGTACGCCGCGTTTTCCGTCAGCGAATCACAAGCACCTGCCGTCGCCGAATACATCGCGAACCAGGCGGAACACCATCGCAAGAAAACGTTCGAAGACGAGTTCCTCTCGATCTTGAAGCGGCACCGCATCGAATACGACCCACGGTATGTTTTCGAACGCGAAATCATCGCGTGATCTGTTCGCCGGCCCAGCCACGAAGTGGCGACAGGATGTAGCCATTGGCGTGAGCCGATGGAGATCGGGCGACACGAGATCGAGAAGTCCCGAAGGGACGGCAGGTCGTACTGTTTGACGGGCACGCCCCTGCCACTGGCCGCGAATGTGGCCTGCACGGACTACAGCGTCGCCAAAGGAGGCAACTTCGTCGCGTATCAGTGGGATGGCGAACAAGTGCTCTTAGCAAAGAAGCTTCATTGGGTCGAGCAAACGCCCTGATGCACTCTTGCCGGCAGCATCGCGTGCGACCAACACGACAGCAAATTCCAATGGACCGGAACCAACCACTCCGACCGAGGTCAAAGCGACCAGAATGCTGGTTCGCGACGAATTGCCAGCCGAGCGGCGAGGATGCCACTGTCCAGTTGCAGGCAAATCACCTGGAGCCTCTTGCACTTCGGGCCAGAGCGTCCCTTGACTCAGCGAAAGCTTTCGCTTTAGGATAGCGAAAACTTTCGCTATCAGACGACGCGTTTGGATTTCAGATGGTCCGCTCTTCCAGTGCTTCCCCGACCGATGTCGAACTGCAAATTTTGCGGGTGCTGTGGGAACACGGTGCCTGCGGTGTGGGGGTGATTCACGAGCACCTGTCTCGTGAACGAGGCACCAACTACTCGACCACCATGAAAATGTTGTCGGTCATGTTGGGCAAAGGCCTGGTCAAGCGGGACGAGACACAACGTCCCCATTTGTATCGAGCGGCTTGGAGCCGCGAGCGAACGGGCAAGGGCTTGCTAAAAGATTTGGCGACCAAGGTGTTTGAAGGATCCGTGTCGAGCTTGGTTCTCAACGCACTTTCGAACAGCAAGGCAAGCCAAAGCGACATCGAAGAGATCCGTCAGATCCTCACTGAAATGGAGAACCGCAGCGATGAATAGTTGGATGGAATCAACTTGGGCAACACAACTGGGATGGGTGTTGCTCAACAGCGTTTGGCAATTTGCATTGATCGCGATCGGTATTGCCGCCGTCCGTTCTTTGTTGCCCTTCTCAGCCAAACGTCGTCATCGTTTGGCGTGCTTGGGAATGCTGGCTGTGGGACTGTGTCCGTTGGCAACGTGGTTCGTGCTATCGCGTTCAGCCGATCCCCTGACCTTGATGCGCAACCTACCAATCCGGTTGGATTTCGAGACGAGCTGGCATCTGCAGGTGTTGGTACCCGGCTGGCTCGTTGGGATCGCGATCTTTTCGACACGCCCAATCTTGGGTTGGTGGTCGCAGAGAAAACTGTTGAGCGAAGCAACGAGCGATATCCCAGATCATTTGGCTGAATCGATTGCCCGAGCATTGAACCGAGTCGGTCTTCAACGCGCCGTGCAGTTCAAGTTGATTGCAAATCACATGAGCCCGATGGTAACGGGATGGCTTCGGCCCACCGTGTTGGTGCCGGTTTCAATGCTAACAACGTTGTCGCCTCAAGAATTGGATCTGTTGATCGTTCATGAGTTGCTGCATGTGCGACGGCATGATTGTTTGATCAATGCGATCCAGGTCCTCATGGAGACGGTCTTCTTCTACCACCCGGCGGTTTGGTGGTTGTCGCGAGAGATCCGCGTTTCCCGAGAGTTTTGCTGTGATGACAGCATCAGTGAATCACGCGAAGAACGTTTGAACTACTGCCGAGCACTGTTGAAATTGGAGACCTCACGCATGCCCAACTCGGTGTTTGCATTGGCGGCTCGAGACGGCGAATTGCTCCGGCGTATCCGCCGGTTGTCGCTCGACTTGGAACCATCGTTGGGCTGCTCGCCGGTGGCCTCACTTGCGTCCGGCTCTTTGGTGGCTTCGATTGTTTTCGTCTTGCTGCTCGCACCAATGACGGTCGAACATCCGGCTTCCGTTGCCGTTGCTCATGAACCGCCAGTGGCTCCGTTGCCCGAGGCGGTCTCTGTATTGGAATCGACAGTCGAGACAGACGACGCGAGCACGAGCGTTCCCTATCTCAAACAAGAAAGCTGGAAGCTCAAGCTCGATGAGTGCATCTCGATCGCGATTCAGAATCGGTTCGAGCGGAACCCCGACCTGAGCAAATTGGATGACGTTTCGCGTGAGGTCCTCGTGCGAAATTTGGCAAGAGACATCGAAAACGCATACTGGGACTTGTACGCAGCCCATCAGGTTTCAGCCTCCATCCTGAAAGGGCATGGAAAAGCGGTGCAGATTGCGGAAGTAACCGGGCAACGAGTGAAGCAAGGGACTTGCACACTTCAAGAGCTCGCACAGGCAGAAGGGTTGGCGACAAAGCTTCAAACGAAGCTCGACGAATCCATTTCAGGAACAAAACAACCGGGACCTGAAAAAATTGGATTGTTGGAAAGAGAGAAAATGCTCCGAGAATTGATGGGTGCTGCTTCTTCGAACGACACGGTGATTCATCCGATTGACGATCCAGTGCGACAACCAACCCAGTACGAATTTGCTACCAGTGCTCGAAAGATGATTGAAACCATTCCCGAGCTACGCGAGAGTCGAACGCGAATCGAGCAACAGGAAGCGGAAGTTGCAGCGGCGAAAGCAGAACTAGCGAAAGAAGTCGACGTCGAAGTGCTTGAACGCTTTCTCACCCCAGTTGAGGGCGGTGATGCGCTCGAGCAACTCAAAGAACTTCGTGATCGATCAAAATTAGCAACCATCAATCGAGAAGACTCGCAGGTGCCGTTCGCATCGAGACGCGAACTGGCAAGAATTCGGAATGCTGCGCTTCGTATCGCTCGAGAGAATTCCAAACTAAAGGAGGATGAGCGGCTGCTGACAAGCAAGTTGAGCGAGGCGATCAGGAAGACGAATCAGCAGTACCAACTCTACGAAGCCAATCGTGAACAGTGTGTGGCGATCTACAATGAATCGAGTGCGAGGGCAGCGGCGTTTGAAGTTGGAATCACACCGGTGAATGCGGTTCTTCAATGCCGAGAGAAATACGTGCATTGCGAGATTGATTTCTGGCGAGCGATCGCAGAATACAACAAAGCCGAACGCTATGTCTCTTATTTGGACGGGACGCTGCTGGCTGAACTTCGATCTAAATGGAACTGACACATTCAGCCACCAGCTTGGATGGCGACGGGTTACTGCGAGAGCGGAGCGAATTCGAGTTCACCGTCGACGTCCGCATCGCTGGTCGGGCCGCCGCGATTGCTTTGGGCGTCTTGCGTGTTGAGGTAGTCGCTCAGGCCGGCGTCTTGGTCCGCCGGAATGTTATCCGGCTCCACGATACCTCCCACTTGTGAGCGTTCGTTTGCCAATCGCATCCAGCCGACACTGCCGGGAGGAATCATGGCGTCGTGAACCAGCGCCATGGGTTTGGCGGTGACGTACTCAGGGTTGCGGCATGCACGGTTGCATCCGGAACAACGTTCGCAAGGACGGCTGCCTCGCCAAAACATCAGCTCATCCAAACAGCTTCGCGACGCGACGAAAACGCGATCACCGGGTTGGATCTGATAGTTCGTCGCCGTGTTTCCCATTTGAACGATTTCGCGGTAGCAAACAGGCAACGTAACGCGGCATTCACAGGGATCGGTTGGCCGAGCCAACAGGATTTGGCACGGATTGGCGCTGGATGTCAAACCGCCCGCTGACACGATTGCATCGAGCACGGTTTCAGAGCCAGACAGCGGATATGCCCCTGGGGCGTTGACTTCACCCAGCACATAAAAGCGATCGACTGGTTCGAGAAGCCGAACGTTGACTGCGATGGCGTCGCAATCCTCGGGCAGCGGTTCCGGTCGGTTCGATTCCGAACCTTTTTCGCTGGCTGCTTGCTCGTTGGCGAATTGTTTGCAGTCGGATTCCTGCTGACGAATCTGGTAAGCGATCTGTTGCTCGATGAGCGATTCCGCCTGCTCGAGATCGCGGCCGGCGACGATGACGCGTCCGTAAGGCCCCAGGTCCAATGTTCCGTCCGCCAAGACGACTTGGTCGGCCGGCAATCGCAGATCGCGTTCCAGATTGATGGGCTCGATCAACAGTGCGTCACCCGGCTGCAAGGCTCGCGCTGGCAAGACTTGCTTGGCATTCTCGCGAGCGATTCCGCCGGGAATTCGAGAGGCGTTGAGCACCTCCTTTGCTTCGCTGGTGAGCGTCGCGCCGGACGGATACAGCGACAGCCCCAGCGTGCTGCAGCCGGTGCTGGTCATTGCGAGCAAGCAACCAAGCGTGAACAGAATCTGATGACCAGAACAACTCATCCTATTACCTCTTGCCGTGGAATCCTTTCCCTACGAACAATCGGCTCAAAGAACAGAACTGGCGTGACTGATTCACAAAGACCGTGGTGATCATCACAACCCGCAAACCTCGCCGCGGTTCAACGCTTACGCGGATCAGTCAGCGTTTTCGCATGCAAGCAGACTTAGAATCCGCCGTCTATGCCATCGACGGCGCCGGCGGTGATTCCCGCCAGGATCAATCGTTGGCCTTCGCGGAGAAGGAAACGGGCCGTTTCTTCACGGAATGTTTCGACGGGACGCAGCCGCACGATCGGACTTTGAGTGGATCCCATCACGGCCACAACCAGCGTTCGGTCGCGAAGCAGTTCCGAGACGCTGAGGATCGCAGACGCGGGAAGAAGCGAGCGAAGAGCGTACTGTTGTGCCAATTGGGTAAAGTTTGCCGCGATGTCGCGGTAGTCACCCGTCGCAATCAATGCGTTCAAATCCAAACGCCCGCTGCGCAAGTAAACCTTGCCATCCGCTTGCACGAGTGCGTTGTCCGACCCCAACCAGAACTCATCCAGCACGACGACACCTTGGCCAATGATGCCTGTGGCTTCGCCCACATCGAACGATTGGTTGGCCAGCGAGATCGGTCCAAGAAAACGCGAGGCAGCAAGCAACCCAGGCACGGCCGCACCGCGAGTGTCACCCAGCTTGAAATCAAAGCGTCCGGACAAATCATCGATGGATTGAATCGACTTTCCACGCAGCGAAATCTCGCCTGAAATTTCACCGCTGGCCAGCGAACTGGATCGACCGAGTTGATCCGTCAATCGAACGAAGTCCATCCGCCGCGTTTTCCAGTGACTCGTTATATCGACGCCGCCGGAGCGGCCTGAAGAAAGCAGCAGGCCACCTTCCAATTGCCCTCCTCCAACGCGGGAACGCACGGAGGGAAAGTTGACGCTCCACTTGGACGATTGGAAATTCGCGGTCGCGACCAACGCACTGTGAGCATTGCCCGCGGGAAGGCCGTAGATGTCCAGGTCTCGTCCATCGACATTGCCTCGAACACGAATGGATTCAGTGTGACCGGTGACGGTTGCCTTGCCCGAGGCTCGTCCTAAAAACTGATCCGCGGTGTCACCGAGGAACCAAAGGCCGCGGTTCAAATCCACGCGGGATGCCACCAATCGCGTGTCGAATCGTGGGTGAATTCTTCGGTCGCCATCGACTAAATAAACCAGCCCATGCAGGCTGAGCGAACCGTCCGCGTAGTCGCCTCTGAGCGACTGAATCCGGAGCACGTCGTTTTCGATTCGGCCAGCCAATCGCAGTTTTCTTGAAAGCGGCTGAGCACGATACTTGAGCTGCGACAGCTCGAGCTCGATCGTTGTGTCTGGGATCACTCGGCCGAGGCCGCTTGTCGAAGCAAGACCGCTTGGTGATGCGAAGTTGACCGAGACATTGCCGGTTGCCTTGCCGGTCAGCCCCATGTTTTGACGTGCCAACAAATCAACCAACGCGTCCAACGACACGCCATCGAACTTCAGTTGTGACGCTTGAAGCCGTGCGGGCAAATCATTCCATTGATCCGAAGCAACCAGTTGTGCGGTGGAGTTGCCTTGGACGGTTCCGTCGAAGAGGTCGCCGTTCAAATCGAACTGGAATTTACCTTGGTCGGTCGAAACGTTCGCGTTCAAATCACCGATCGAAGCCTCGCCCAACATGATGGACGAGGCGATCAGCTTTGCCGACCCGCGATGCGCAACCGGATCGGACAGCCGGTTCAATGGAACCTTCCAATCAAACTCACCTGACAGCGTCGATGCAATTTTCAGTTCAATGCTGCTCGAAACAGGAAGTCGTAGCTCAGGTCGAATGTCGCGAAAATTGAGATCCACGACGAGGTCTTCTTGATCACGGCGAGGCACGGTCGCTTGGCCGGAGATTTGTCCGCCGAACAGAGTGGCGGTCAACGATGTCAAATCAAAAGCGGTCTCCGTGAGTTGATATTCTGACTCGACACTGTGGATCTTGAAACGTGCGGGGAGCTCAGAACTTTGCCGCCGCGGAGTGAGAGCGAAGTTGGTTGGCGTGAAGCGAACATCGTGCTCGAACGAGCCGAGGTCCACGCCCGCGACTTGGATCGATGGAGACGCCAGTGACCCAGCGATGTTCCATTGCAGTTGTTCCGCTCGATCGTTCAGTTCGCCTGACCCTTGGATTCGAAAATCAAGTTTGCCTTGAACGAGTCCTTCCTGTTCGGATGATTCAGAGGCGGCGATCCATTCGGACACTTGCCCGATCGGAAGGTCGTCCGCGGCGACTTGAAAAGAGAACGATCCGTTGCCGGTCAGTGGAAGGTCCGCTCGGCCAATCATTCGAACGGCGGAAGGATTGGACGTCGGCGTTGTTTGCAGATCGATCTTGTCGGCTCGCAGACGACCGTTCCGTATGACCACTTTGCCGACCTTCAAATCCGCCGGCGGCAATCCACCAAGTTCCAGGGCGTCGGCTTGAAAGGTTCCCTCCAAGTCGTAGCTGGCGATGTCATCGATACGGTGGATGGGAGCTCGAAACTGGACGTCTCCGGATAGCTCACCATCCTTCGGGAGCATTGGCTCGTAGGATGGGAACAACGAGGCGACCAGTTTGGTGATGGGGGCCAGCGAGATGTCGTCCACCTTCAACTTGGCGGACGCATCGCCTTGAGGAACCAGTTCAAGTGAACCGCTTCCTGTGAAGTTGCCTTTCGTTGGATCGTTGGAAGCCTCGCCGGATTCGACGGCTGAGCCAGTCAACGAACTCAGCGTGGCAACACCATCGCGATAGCGGACCGTGGTTCGCAGATCAAGAAATTCGAAACGGTCGACGACCAAGCGAGAGCTGGTCAGTGTTCCATCGAATTGGTACGCGGCTCCGTCGGTGAGGGACGTCCAAGGAACTCCGACTTCAAACTGCACCGTCACGTTGCCTTCCAACGGGATGCCGAGATCGATCCCAATGGATCTCAGTCGCTCGGCCAGTTTGGCAACATCGATCTCACGAAACGCCCATTGGCTCTCCCAATAGCGTTCCGCGGGGGCCGCGTTTTCTCGACGTCCAGGTGGCTGGACTGCAGGTTGCTGGATTGCGGCGGGTTGCTGGGCCGAAAGTTGTGCGGCAAAGGCAAGCGACGAAAACACCGTGACGACGCCGATGACGATGCACGTGCACAATCGTCCGGCCGAACTGAGGCGGCACATGGCGGGCGGCGGATCGAGGCGATTCCCGGACACTTTGGCTCCATCTTTCGTAGTTCATGCCATTTTGAACCGCAGCCTACAAAAAGTTTGCCGCCCGATGCCAACGGAATCTGGCGGATTCGAGCGGATCACAGACGCCAGCATCTGCCGCGATTGGATGCCGTCCATTCCGCCTGCAACATGGCAAATCACGGGCCCAACGGTGCTTTCCGGACAGGCATTTCTCATTCATTGCTGGCCGAGAAGTGTAGAAACCTGGCCAATGTTGCGGGGTTCCACTCAATGTCCGAGCGGCACCGTTGGGCCCAAGTCGGGATCACCGGTGGCTGATGGACGCCGTTTGGATGCGGTCCGGAGCAGTTTTGTATCGATCCAAACGTCGCTTCACCAACCGGCCGCCGACTTCCCTAAACTTTCTGTCGTGGCCCGATGGGTTCGCGATGCAACGAAGCACCCGTGGTTTCTTTTCCAGCAGTCTTTTCCCAGGATTCCTACTGATGACCGGTTTTCAACGTTACTTGGTCGTTCTCTTGTCGCTCGCGTTGTGCGACTCCATTGTCGATGCCGAAGACTGGAGCCGCTTTCGAGGACCGAACGGATCGGGAGTCGTCAAAAGCGACGAATCCGTTCCGGTTCAATGGAGCCCAACACAGAACGTGAAGTGGAAGGTGGCTCTTCCCGGAGCAGGTGTTTCCAGCCCGATCGTGGTTGGCGATCGCATCTTTGTGACGTGCTACTCCGGTTACGGGCTCGATCGAGCCAATCCTGGAGACATCAATGATCTGAAACGACATCTCGTTTGCGTTGACGCCAAATCAGGCGAAATGATGTGGGAGAAATCGATTGACGCGATTCAGCCAGAAGATCCCTACACGGGTGCAGGGGTTCCATCCCACGGCTACGCATCGCACTCGCCCGTGTCCGATGGCGAAAACGTGTACGTGTTCTTTGGAAAGACCGGCGCGTTCGCATTTGATTTTGATGGCAACCAATTGTGGCACACTCCGCTGGGCACCGAATCGGATCCGCACCGTTGGGGTTCCGCGTCGAGTCCGATTTTGTTGGACGACAAAGTGATCGTGACGGCTTCGTCGGAAAGCCAAGCCTTGGTCGCACTCGACAAATCGACCGGCAAAGAAATCTGGCGTCAGGAAGCGAAGGGGCTCGACAACGTGTGGGGCACGCCGGCACTTGCGAAAACGGAGAACGGAGTGGACTTGGTCGTCGGAGTTGCCGGCGAGGTTTGGGGGATCAACCCAGACAACGGCAAGCTTCGCTGGTACGCCTTGGCGGGCGAATCGGATCAAGCCAGCACGAGCGCCGTCGTTGACAAAGACGTTGTGATCGTCCTTGGAGGTCGCGGTAGCGGGTCGATCGCGGTCCGCGCAGGAGGTACCGGCGACGTGACGGATTCCCATGTGGCTTGGAACGGTTCGGAATCAGGGCGGTTCGCGACGCCGGTGGCTTACAACGGAACGGTCTACATGATTGCCAACGACGTGTTGACTCGCACCGATGAAGAATCCGGCGAGATGATCGACCGCATTCGGTTGTCGGGTGGAAGCGGCAGTTCGGGCGGCGGACGAGGAGGCTCGGACTACGCGTCACCCATCGTCGTCAATGGCAAGCTCTACTACATCAAAGGCAATGGCGACATGTTTGTCTTTGACGTGCAAGACGAACTGAAACAACTCGCCGTCAATCGCACGACGACCGAGACCGAATCGTTCAGCGGATCGCCAGCGTACAGCGATGGCAAGTTGTTCGTTCGATCGAACAAACATCTTTACTGCGTCGTTGCCGGGCCCTTTGATGAGTCATCCGAATCGGTCCCCGCAGCTGATACACCGGACTCAAATGAAATGGCGCAACGCGGTGATCGAGGCCGGGGCGGACCAGGTGGTGGATTCGGACGCGGCGGTTTCGGAGGTGGTGGATTTGGCAACCGTGGCGGTGGCGGTGATCGCGGACGCGGTGGAGACCGTGGCCGAGACGGCGGACGCGGAGGCTTTGGCGGGCAACAGGAAGACAACCGTCCCGATCGGCCACAGCGTCCACCGATGGATTCCACGAGCAGCAACTAGTGCGAGGCAGGTTTCTATCGGTCGCGTGGCCTCGTTGCCACGCGACCGATTTCTAGAAGTCAGCCCTGGACGTTGCTACCATGGGTGATCCGATTTGGCGCTGGCCACGGTTGTTGTGGAAGGAACCGTGGCTAACGCCAAAACGGCTAATGCGATCAGCATTGCCACAAGCCAAGTTGGATCCGAGACACGTTTTGAACTTGCCCCGTAACGAGGAATCAATTCGATGAAACGCAAGACTGCAAACCAATTCGATCAACGTGTTCTTGATCTGTACGACGACTTTGCTCACGGCCGATTGGATCGACGTGGCTACTTGAAGGGACTCGCCGCGTTTGCAGTGGGAGGAGTCACGGTTGAAGCACTCGAAGAGAGTCTCTCACCAAACTACGCGTGGGCTGAGCAAGTCCCCGCGACGGATCCGCGAATCAAGACGGAGACGGTCACATACGATTCGCCTGAAGGCGGCGGTCAAATCAGCGGCCTGCTGGATCGACCCGCGACGGGTGAAAAGTTTCCCAGTGTAGTGGTGATTCACGAGAACCGCGGATTGAATCCATACATCGCTGATGTCGCGAGACGATTGGCGGTCGAAGGTTTTCTCGCGTTGGCACCCGATGCCTTGTCACCGTTGGGTGGTTACCCCGGCAATGACGATGATGGTCGCGCGATGCAGAGGCGGCGAGATGGAGACGAAATGACGGAAGACTTCGTTGCCGCGGTCAAATGGATCGACACGCATGAGCTTTCGACGGGGAAGGTCGGCGCGGTCGGCTTTTGCTTTGGTGGAGGCATGGTCAACCAACTGGCGGTTCGATTGCCCGACGTTCTCGATGCTGGCGTGCCGTTTTATGGTCGTCAGCCGAATGCGGAGGATGTGACCAAGATCAAGACTCCACTGTCGATTCAAAATGCGGAGCTTGACCGCCGAATCATGGCCGGTGCGGAAGCTTTTAACGAAGTGTTGAAAGCGAACGAAGTGCCATATGAGTCACACGTTTATCCGGGAGCCAATCATGGTTTCCACAACGACACCACGCCACGCTATGACGAGGCCGCGGCTGAATTGGCGTGGAAAAGAACACTTGCCTGGTTCAATCGATATTTGAAGGCTTAGTGTTGAACCTGAAAATGGACGCCGCGAGATCATCGTCGTTCGATGCGTCGATGAATTTTATCTCATGACGATGCGATCAGGTTTTCAATCAAAATCGACGAGTCGGCCGGAAGCTCGGATGTGCTTTCGGATCTCTTGCTTCGTCAGGGCTCGGTCGTAGAACGCGACTTCGTCGATTTGGCCAACATAGGGGCGATAGTTCTTGGTCGGGTAAATTTGCCCGATCAAGATTTTCATGTTGGCCGGAAGCGGAGCCTCGTCTTCTTGCTGCGCCGCGAGATTCCCGTCAATCCAAAGCGACAACTCGTTGCCTGATTTGCGAGCCACAACGTGCTGCCACACGCGAACTTGGTATGGATCCTCTGAGACCAGATTCGTCCCGTCCAACACCACTCCCGAAGGCGGTGTCCGGTGATTGAAACGAATGCGGTTTGGCCCCAGCACCTTCAACGCATAGAACCATTCTCTCGCGAATGTTTCGAGCAACAGAGCTTGATCATGACGTCCTTCTCGCCGCTCCACTGGATCGACCAAGCAGATCATTTCGCCGTGGTGATACAGTTGCGGTTTGGCCCAGGCTTCAATCGTGTAGTTGTCCAGCGGTTTGGATGGCCACAATGTTTCCGTCGTGAAGGCAGAGGCCGCATCGGTGAGTCCCAACTCCGCGACGCGATTGCCGCGGTATTGTCGCCAACCAGGGTTGCCGACTACCAACGCGTGCAAATCGGGCAGTTTCCCTTCGTTCTTGACGTGCTGCGGGTAAGATCCTTCGAGGCCTTCGAAACGCCAGTAGATATCCGGTGACGATTCGACAACGGCACTGACGTACTTCTCGTCCAGGCTGAGCGGATCAAAGGCGTTGGATCGAGCCGAAGCGAAGCTGGCCATGGATGCTTCGAACAGCACCACGCCCGAGTCCATTTCTGTTCCCGTCGAAAGGCGGACCGCGTCGCCTTCTTCCAATCGAACATCGGAGGATCCGTAGGTGCTCAGCGGCCGAACGAAGGCTCGTCCCGAGAACAAATGGACTTCATGCGAGTCCCCCAGAGAAACCAAGCCAACGTAACTTTGCCCATCAACGGACACCAATCCAATTGGCGTAATGATCGACACCTGCTCACTGCCAAAGCCCAATGATTTTGCCGTCAAGGTTCCGTGATTGAGACCGAGTTGACCATCGTCACGAATGAAGATGCTGGCGGGGCCTTCGATTCGCACCAAGGCTTCGTTGGGAGTCCCGTCGCCGGTTTTGAGTTCCGCGACCCCCTCCACCAAGTTCAGGACTTCGCCCTGATGAATGGGTTTCCCCAACGTCGGAACGGAGTTTCCACCATGTCCCCAAACGCAGGCGGTCATCGAAACAATCTGAGGCGGTTTCACTTGCGCCGTTTGCATTGCAATGGGAGCGACTTCGCGAGCCGGTCTCGCGAGCGACCAAGCGAACGAACCAATCACCAAGTGACTCGCCGCCAACCCCACCAACCAATACGCTCGCGTCCAATTCAGGGAATGCGTTTCTGCTTGGGACCGATTGGGCCGCGATGCGACCACGGGTCTGGATCGTTCGGTGGCTGGCTCGGGGAACGCAGCGGTGTTGAAAGCTGGCGGCGCGGTGTCGTGAGAATCTTGGCGTGCGCCCGACTGTTCTTCTTCAAGCGACAAGAAATTGGATGAGCCGACGTCGGTGAACGCACAGAGCTGATCGACCAGGCGAGCGGCTTCCTCGGCACCGCCAGGCAAATGAATCAGACGATTCAGCTCGATCGTTTCCGCTTCACTCAAGTCTTCGCTTTGGGACTTCAAAATCAGCGTGCGAAGCTCATCGAGTTGTTGGTCTTGCGAATTCATGTCCATGCCTCCTCGACGGATCGGTCCACGCAGCGTGACAGCATGCCGTGTATCTTGCTCAGCTCTCGATAGATTGCGTGGGTGGATCGCCCTGCTTTCTCAGAGATCTCCGCGACGCTCAAACCTTCGAAATATCGCTGGCGAATCAAATCTCGATCGGGGTTGGACAGTTTCCGAATGCACTCGGACAGCGCGGTTCGGCGATCGGTCAGCTCCGCCGAGATCGGCATGGCGGCTTCGGCCAACGATTCGATGGCCTCGTCGCTGAGAAGCTTGATGCGGCGTTTCGATTCTCGGTACTTCAGTGTTTCGAAGTACGCCATGCGGGATGCCCAGGCGGAGAAGTTGCCGGAAGGTTCGTATTGCGAGAACTTTTGCCACAAGATCATGCAAGTCAGTTGAAAGATCTCCTCCGCGTCATCCTGGCGGTTCATGGTCAGGATGCGAATGAACGACATGATTTTGCTGGTATGCATTGAGAGCAATCGAACGAACTCTTCTTGCGAGACTTCGTTGCTCGGTGGAGGAGATTGCGAATCCAAGGATTCATTCCCGTTTGCGATCGAGTGGAAGGTATCACCAATCTTTCCGGTGGCACTGTTCTTCTTCCCCCGACCTGAAGCATGTTTTGCGAAATTTTTGTGCGCTATTCTGAGTTGAAACCGGTTTCGTCGCAAATTGCCGGCAATCTTTTGATTTTTGACGCAAAATCTTATACTCAGAGCGGCTTGTCTATAGATCGCCTGCAAGCCGCTCCGCTCGGTGGGTTCCTGGTAAGCAACCATCAATTTGTTGCCATTGCATCATGCATCGAGCTCGCTAGAGGATTGCAGAACGAAAGCTTCGCCGAAATGTGGACCAGACGGTGGTGAGACACGGCTCGGCAATCAAAGCAGCACATTGAACGGTTAAGTCGCACGATCGAAAGGCGGCGTGCCCGTGCAGGGAGACGAGATTCGACAAGGCATCTCAGCGACGGAAGCTGACTCCCAATCACTCAGTGCCAATGGATCGATAAAAACACATTTTTAGGATGATTTGCCGCAAAGCCTGGCTGCAAGGACGGGAATAGTCGCATACGAGCGGATTTGTGGTGGCCGGAACCGTGGCGCCTTCGTTTACCGCGTTCAGCATCCACACGCTCGTTTCACTCTTCTTCTCTTATTCGATTTGGGATTGTCCAAGATGAAACGAAAGCATTCTGGCTTCACACTTGTTGAGCTGCTGGTGGTCATTGCGATCATCGGTGTGCTGGTAGGACTTTTATTGCCGGCTGTTCAAGCCGCCCGGGAAGCAGCTCGCCGTATGAGCTGCAGCAACAACTTCAAGCAAATTGGGTTGGGCATCCACAACTATCACTCGGCTTACAACGGTATGCCAATTCATGGCACCGGCACGGACCGAGTCGGTGGCCAGCAGATCTATGCAGGCGACAACAGAACCGACAGCATCAACCGTCGCGGATCGTTCCTGATCAGCGTCCTTCCATTCATTGAACAGCAATCATTGTGGGAGCAAATCAGCAACCCACTCGGTTTCAATGCGGACGGCTCCACGAGAGCGAACCCATGGCAAGCGATGGGGCCAGGCGTGGCACGCATTGATTATGGACCTTGGGGAACAACAATTCCAACGTTCCGTTGCCCAAGTGATCCAGGCAGCGGTTTGCCATCGCTCGGCCGAACCAACTACGGTGCCTGCACCGGTGACTCGTCCGTGATGTCACGCGAAGGGCCCATCAACGTCACACTCGAATCGCGTGGCGCAACGGTTCCCTACACCGAAAACAATTCGACTTTGTCGCAGCGGTCACGCAAAGTCCACCGCGGAATGTTTGTCATGACCCGGCAAATGAAGTTCCGCGACACCCTGGATGGTCTCAGCAACACGATCATGTGTGGCGAATTGGCAACCGACCTCGGCGATCGAGATGTGAGAACATCGTTCCCGACCGCGAACGCCTACAACGATCGCAGCGGACACGGCCGAGCCGAATGTCGCCGCAACCCTCGATACATGGATCAATTCCATGATCCCGCGCGACCTCAATTTTGGATCGCTGCTGCAGGATCTTCCGTGAACGTTGCAAACTCTCGCGGTTATCGCTGGCACGACGCAGTGCACATGCATTCGCAAGTCCACACGATTTTGCCGCCTAACTCCGGCGTGTGCACGGGCGGATACACCAGTAACGATTCGAACGTCACCGTCTCGAGCCGTCACCAAGGTGGCGCACACGTTCTGATGGGCGATGGTGCGGTGAAGTTTGTCACTGATAGCATCGAAGCGGGTAACAGCAACCAAGCCATGATCTCCTATCACGGTTCGCCCGCAACGGTTGCTGGTGCTCAAAGCCCCTACGGATTGTGGGGAGCCTTGGGCACTCGTGCAAACAAAGAAGTCATCGACTCAGAGTTCTGAGTCAAAGTTGTCCATGTTTCGAAAGCCTCGCTACCGTTGGTGGCGAGGCTTTTTCCTTTCCGACTTTTGTCTTCCAAATCAGGTCTGTTTATCGATGTTCAAGACACTTCGTTTGGCAATGTTGCTGCTTCCATTGGGACTCATCACAGCATGCGGATCCTCCGAACCCACCAATGATCTGGCCGATTTGGACCAGTCCAAGATTGACGAATACAATGCGATGATCGCGGCGGAAGCGAAAGAAGCGACTGAAGCCGGTGACATCGGCAAAGGCGAATAGCCGATTGACTCCCCGCCTCATCCCCACCCTCCTGAGTTCTACACCGTGAAGTACAGTCGAATTGTCGTTGGATTCATTCTGTTGTTCGTTGCCGATACGCTTGCTCAAGCAGACGACACGTTGGCGACCATCACTAAACCGCAGTTTGACGCCAGTGTCGAGGAGGCGCGCGACAGCTTCCTCAGTCGTGGCTACACACCTCTGTTCAACGGCCAGGACCTGTCCGGTTGGCGGAATCCGTATCCCCACGGAGAAGCCTCCGTGGTGGATGGCGAAATTCACCTGACGGCGGACAAGAAGTTCTTCTTGGTGACAGAAAAAAAGTACTCCAATTTTCGGCTGAGCGTTGACATTCATTTACCCGAAGGGCCATCCAATTCGGGCGTGATGTTTCGCTGTCATGTGGACGAAGATGCGGAGAAGAAGGTGTACGGGTATCAGGCCGAATGCGATGGCTCGGAGAGACGTTGGTCTGGCGGACTGTTTGACGAAGCGAGATGCCGCTGGATTTGGCCAAGCACAAAAGGCCGCTCGACGAAGCAATTCCTTGCTCACGAAGAGGAGTCGAAAGACTTCTTTGCCGAACCGCGTGTCCGTGACGCACTCAATCGCAACGGTTGGAATCGGTACACCATCACTTGCATCGATGATGTCATCACGATCGAACTCAACGGGGTCCAGACCGTTCGCTTTCGAGACGCGATGGATTCCAGCGGTTTCATTGGCATTCAGCACCACGGCGAGAAGGGTCAAACCTATCGCTTCCGCAATCTGTTCATCAAAGAGTTGCCATTGATCCCGGCGAGCGAACATGTGTCGCTGACCGAGCACGAACCCGTGTCGGTCAAACGGATTTACGACAAAGTCACGTTGATTGATTTCGGCAAGGTCGCGTTTGGGAACATCGTCATGCCTGTTCCCTCCGACGGACGCGGGACGGTCAACGTGCACTTTGGCGAGAAACTCAAAGAAGGACGCATCGACCGAACTCCACCCGGAACAGTTCGGTATGGAATGACGTCTGTTCGTCGAGGGCAGCAACGAGGCAATTGGATCGTGCCGACGCCCGTTGACGAACGCAACATTCAACAATCGGGACGGATGAATGCGAATCCGCCCGCCGTCCTGACGCCATCCTCATGGCAGTCCGTGATGCCGTTTCGCTGGATCGAGATCGAAGGGCTCGAAGCAGATTTCGCGTTTGATCAAATTCGTCGACGTGCCGCATATTCAAAGACATGGAACGATGACGCGAGCTCGTTTGAATGTTCCGATGAAACACTCAATCGCATTTGGGATCTGTGCAAGTACAGCATCAAAGCCACCACCTTCGCGGGCGTTTACGTTGATGGTGACCGAGAACGGATCCCCTACGAAGCCGATGCCTATCTGAATCAGCTCAGCCACTATGCCACGGACGATCACGTCACCATGGCCGCTCGAACCTTTGACTGGTTGATGGAAAACGGCACGTGGCCGACCGAATGGGCTCCGCACATGGTTTTCATGGCTCATGCGGAATGGATGAACTCCGGAGACACAAAGTGGTTGCAACAACGCTACGAATCACTGAAGTCAAAAACGCTTTTGCATCGCAGCGCCTATGATGGACTGGTTCGCAGTGCTGAACTGGATCGCAGTCGCCACGACATCGTCGATTGGCCGCAAAAAGAACGCGACGGGTTTGTGTTCACCGAGATCAACACGGTCGTCAACGCCTTTCACATCGAGGCCCTGAAGCAAATGGCCGAGATGGCAATGGCGGTGGGAAAGACCGCGGACGCGGATGCTTTCGTGGGCCGCGCCGATTTGGCCCAATCAGCCTTCCAAGCGACGCTGTTCGATGAAGAGGCTGGCATCTACCGCGACGGAATTGGCACGGAACACAGCAGCATTCATGCGAACTTCTTTCCGTTGGCGTTTGGCTTGGTGCCCGACGAGAAACAGGCCGGCGTTGTCGAATGGCTGAAAACCAAAGGCATGGACTGCAGCGTGTATGCGGCTCAGTACTTCATGGACGCGTTGTTTCAAAACGGCGGCGAGCACAAGGCGTTGGCGTTGATGCTGGCCGATGGCGATCGCAGTTGGAAACACATGGTCAACAGCGGAACCACCATCACCTGGGAAGCTTGGGAGATTAAGTACAAACCCAACCAAGATTGGAATCACGCTTGGGGTGCCGCACCAGCGAACCTCTTGCCGCGTCACGTGCTTGGCATCCAACCTGTCCGCCCAGGTTGGGAGCAAGTCCTCGTGCGTCCGTGCTTGGGCGACCTGAAATTCGCTCGCGGAAAAGTGCCAACCGAGCATGGCCCCATCCATGTGGACTGGAATCGCGAATCGGGTTTTAAGCTTTCCGTCGAGTTGCCCGAGGGAATCACCGCAAACTTGGATTTACCTGAACTGGACGACATGCAATCGGTTTCAGTCAACGGATCGCCTGTTTCCGTGACTAAGAAACAGAATCGATGGGGTCTCGATGGCGAATTCAGTGGCTCGATTTTAGTCGAGGCCAATTGAACGAGTCCTCAGAGCATCTATGATCATCTTGGGACGGCAGTCTATACGTTTAACTGCCGTCCCAAGTCCCACCACAACAACCCACCTCCGCAGGCTCCCCGCCTGCATCTTCAACGCATTCAACATGCTCGTTGCATCAGCCCGAGTGAACCGCTCGAGCAAGCTGTTCCATGCGTGACGCGATCGAAAGCGGCGTTTGATCGACATCAAGCCCTGGTCCTATCGAAGGCCAGCTTGGAACGACGCCCAACTTGTTTCCTCCCACCTCTTTGCAAAGCCACCGTGACCTACATCGGATATTTGACACGCGCGTGTCTCGTTCTTTCGTTTGTCTGTTCTCTTTCCGTCCAGGCGGAAGATTCCTTTGAAAACTTGTTCAACGGGAAAGACCTATCTGGATGGGCCGGGAACAATTCCTTTTGGTCCGTTCGCGATGGAGTCATTCATGGCGAAACCACGAAAGAGAATCCAACCAAGGGCAACACATTCTTGGTGTGGCAGGGCGGAGAGGTCGGCGACTTTGTCTTCAAAACCAAAGTCCGTTTTCGCGGCAACAACAGCGGCGTGCAATATCGCAGCGAACTGATCGATCCTAAAGACTTTGTCGTCAAAGGCTATCAAGCGGACCTGCACAAATCGCCCGAATTCTTTGGAATGCTCTACGCGGAAAAATGGCGTGGCATCGTCGCAAAACGATTCCAGAAGGTCGAAGTCGGTGCGGATGGCAATCCCAAGGTGGTCGGCGAGGTCGGTGACCGTTCGCAAAAGCTGGTCGATTGGGAATGGAATGAACTGACCATCATCGCGGTGGGCGATCGGCAAATTCACCAGGTCAACGGCGTCACGACGATGGACCTGACCGACAATCACCCGGAAGCTCGCCGCAGCGGAATTCTAGCGTTGCAGTTGCACGCCGGGCCGTCGATGACTTGTGAGTTCAAAGACGTTCAACTTCAAAAGCTGGATGCCGCGAACGCCAAGTCCGTGTTGAACTCTTACGTGCAAAGTGGAGCTGCCAGCAAAGGCAAGAACGCCAAGAAACCTTCGGCCGCAACCGCGTTTGATTGGGTTGCCAAGTCACCAACACCAAAATGGATTTGGCGTCAGGATCAACCCTCATCCAACGACCCGCTCTATCTGCGGCATCAGTTCGAGTTCATGCCAGAGGGATCCAAAGAAGCCATTCGCTCGGCCCGCTTGTATGCCACCTGCGACAACGAAGCGACCGTTTGGATCAATGGCAAACCCGTCGGCGATTGTCCCGATTGGAAGTATCCCATCAAACAACTGGACGCTCGTCAGTTTGTCCGAGCAGGCAAGAACCAAATCGCAGTGAAAGCCGGCAACCGTGGTGGTGTGGCCGCTTTCGTTTTCAAACTCGAAGTCGAAACCAAGGATGGAACCGTTCATCAAGTCGTCTCGAGCCCGAACTGGAAACTGGCCAACGCAGCCACCGGTGATTGGAAGACCGCCGCTTACGATGATTCCAGGTGGAACGTTGCCGCCAAGTCGCTGGGCAATTTTGGAAAATCGCCATGGGGAAAACCGGGCGTCGGAACGGACCAGGCATCTGGGGACACTTCTTTCAGTGCCGACGAAGTCACGGTGGCCGATGGGTTCAAAGTCGAACTCGTTTACCAAGTTCCCAAGGTCCGCCAAGGAAGTTGGGTCTCGTTGACGACCGGCGATCAAGGTCGCTTGTACGCCAGCGATCAAGGCGAAGCAGGTTTGTATCGAATCACGCTCGATGAAAGCCCTTCCAACGCAACCGGCGAATCAGGCGTCAAGGTTGAGAAGATGCCCGTGAAGGTGTCGGGAGCTCAAGGCATGACCTGGCACGACGGTGCGTTGTATTTCAATCGCGGAAGCAGCCCGATGTATCGGGTCACGGATTCCACCGGCGATGGTTTGCTGGATCACGCCGAAGAATTGTTCGGCACGCATGGTGGCGGAGAACACGGGAACCACGCGGTGATTCCAACCGAGGACGGTGACGCTCTTTATGTCGCCGCGGGCAACCACACAAATCTGCCGGACGAGTCCATCATCGCTGGATCACGCGTCCCGACTTGGAACGAAGACCTGCTGTTGCCACGCGAATGGGACGCCAACGGACACGCTCGCGGTCGACTCGCACCAGGCGGTTGGATCACCCGTTTTGATCCAAAGACGAACAAACATGAAGTCATCTCGATGGGGTATCGCAACCAATACGACATCGCACTGAACCGTGCCGGCGACCTGTTCACCTATGACGCTGATATGGAATGGGACCTCGGTTCGCCATGGTACCGCCCGACGCGAATCAATCACGCCGTCAGCGGATCGGACTACGGATGGCGAAGTGGTTCAGGGAAATGGCCAGAGTACTACGAGGATAGCTTGCCAGCCGTTTTGAACATCGGCCCCGGCAGCCCGACCGGTGTGGTCGGCGGCCAAGGAGCCAAGTTTCCCGCCAAATACCAAGATGCGATCTATGCACTCGATTGGACCTTCGGAACGATCTACGCGATTCACTTGAAACCCGATGGGGCTGGCTGGAAAGCTCACCAAGAAGCGTTTTGTTACGGAGCACCTTTGCCTGTGACCGATGCCATCGTGGGCAAGGACGGTGCGTTGTACTTCACCGTTGGTGGACGTGGCACTCAGTCAGCTCTGTTCCGAATCACGTACGAAGGCGACGACTCAACCGAACTCGTTTCGTCCCCGATCCCTGGTGAAGAAGCTCGCCAACAACGCCGAAGCTTGGAAGCCTTCCACGGGAAAGAGCACGCGGATGCAGTCGCCAAGGCATGGCCCCATCTTTCGAGCAACGATCGTTGGCTTCGTTACGCGGCACGAATCGCTGTCGAGTCGCAACCGACCGAGCAATGGGCCGACAAAGTCTTCGATGAATCCAACACGCAAGCCAGGATCACCAGTGCCGTCGCTCTGGCACGCCGCGGGGATGAATCCCATCGGTCTGACTTGGTGAACGCGTTGTTGGAAATGAAACCCAGCGAATTGCCCGAACCGCAACTGCTCGGACTGCTGCGAGCCTACGCGTTGACCTTCATTCGGCTTGGTGAACCAACCGCGGAAGAACGTGAACGGGTCATTGAAGAGCTCGATGCCTTGCTTCCCAACAAAAGCAAAGACGTGAACACCGAACTGGTTCGCTTGCTGGTCTATCTGGAATCACCCACGGTGATCGATAAAGCAATCGCCATGATGACGGACGCGAAACCGACGCCTCCGGCTTGGGTAGAAAACGTTGATTTTCAACGCAACCAACGTTACGGTTCGCGAGTCGTCAAAATGCTGGAGAACCAGCCGCCGTCTCACGAAATCAACTACGCGTTCATGCTGCGAAACCTGCGTGATGGTTGGACGATGGACAATCTTCGGGCGTACATCCAGTTCATCAACCAAGCCGCGAAATACAGCGGTGGCAACAGCTACGGCAAGTTCCTCGCGAACCTGCGAGACGAAGTGTTGGGGCATCTCAGTAACGCGCAGCGGGAAGAACTTTCCGACATCAGCGGCGAAGACTTCAACCCTGTCCCCGACTTTGAGATCACCGCTCCCAAGGGACCAGGCAAAAAATGGACTTTGGCAGAAGCGAGCAAGCACACCGGCGGTGCCTTGCGTCAGGCCAACTATGAAAGCGGCCGCAACCTATTCCACGCCGCACAGTGTGCCTCTTGTCACCGGTTCGATGGACTCGGGGGCGACATCGGCCCCGACCTGACAACGGTGAAGAATAAATTCAACGCCAACTACTTGCTCGAATCCATCATCGAACCCAGCAAAGTCATCAGTGATCAATATGGATCCAAGGTGGTGTTGCTGGAAGACGGTCGCGTGCTGACCGGGTTGATGGTCGAAAATGAGGACCGAATCGAAATCCATCCCGTCAGCAAGGCTGGCGAGACGGTGAAACCAGTCGTCGTGGAACCGGACGAAGTCATCTCAGCCAAAGACTCGCCGATTTCGCAGATGCCGACGGACATGTTGAATTCTTTGAACGCCGAGGAAGTTCGTGATTTGATCGCGTACTTGCTGTCCGGTGGTGACCCCAAAGCCAAGGTGTATGGGCGATAGTGATGAACAAACTCAAGAACTGTTTGACTGGACTGGCGATCACGGTTTTCTTCGGCGCTGCAATTGCAACGGCGAAGGACACCGAACGCCAGCCCGACATTGTGGTCTATCTGGCGGACGATTTGTCCGCCTCGGACTTGGCACTGTATGGCGGCACCAATATCGAAACGCCCGCCATCGATCATTTGGCTCAGGAAGGCATGACGTTCGATCGTGCCTTCGTGGCCAGCCCATCGTGTGCCCCGAGTCGGGCCGCGTTGTTGACGGGGTTGATGCCCGCACGAAATGGCGCGGAGGAAAACCACTCGTACCCACACGAGGATGTGTTGAAACTTCCGGTCGTCTTGAATGAATTGGGCTACCAGACGGTGGCGTTCGGAAAGGTGGCTCACTTGCGAAGTGCACCGGACTATCAGTTCGATACACACGACCGAGCACAGGACATTCCCGCGGTGCGAAAGAACGTCCAGGCGTTTCTCGAAAGCCGAACCGATTCGCGACCGCTGGCGTTGTTCGTTGGAGTTTCCAACCCGCACGTTCCATGGCCCAGTGAATCCACCGTGGATCCGGAATCCATGTCGCTGCCGGTGAAGCTGCACGACACGCCACAAACTCGAGTCCAGCGATCTCGCTACCTGCAAGAGGTCAAGGACTTGGACGCCTACCTCGGTGAACTGCGGCAATTGGTTGACGAACACCTGGCCGAAGATCGTTTGTTTCTCTTTTCAAGTGACCACGGGGCTCAGTTCCCCTTCGGAAAATGGACGCTCTACGACGAAGGCATTCGCATCCCGCTCATCGTTTCTCGCGAAGGAATGATTGAACCTGGTTCACGCACTGACGCGATGGTCAGTTGGGTCGACATCTTGCCAACCTTGATCGAAGTCGGTGGTGGCGAAGTGCCCCAAGAAATCGACGGGAAGTCATTCGCCGGAGTGTTGCAGGATCCATCCAAACGTCATCGCGAGCGAATCTTCACGACGCACAGCGGCGACAAGATGATGAACGTCTACCTGAGCCGCAGCATTCGCACCGACCAGTACAAATTGATCTGGAACCCGCACCCCGAGTTTGCGTTCACGACGCACATCGATTTGTTGCTGCGTGCCACATCAGGGGACTACTTCAAGGAATGGACCGAGGCGGCCAAGAGTGATCCTCATGCCGCGGAGGTTGTCGCAAGGCATCACGGACGACCTGAGTTTGAACTGTTCGACCTTACGGGCGACCCGAACGAAACCAAGAACTTGGCAGACGATCCCAAATTGGCCAACGTTCGATCGCGTCTGCTGGCGGAACTGAAAGATTGGATGCGAACTCAAGGCGACGAACTGACGGTCTTTCACAAACCGCTCATGCTGGACGCTCCCGAAACATGGGTTCCTCGCAAACCATAAACCCTCGCGGCAGATTCAGTCGCGATCGAAAATCACTGCACCTGAAAGAATGAAGTTTGAAAGCATGAACTGTATCCGAATCTCCCTCATCGCCGCGTGTTTGGTCTTGATCGCCGGAGCTTGGCCGGCTGACCAAACGCAGGCCAAACAACCCAACGTTGTGTTCTTGTTGAGCGATGACCAATCGTGGACCGATTACGGGTTCATGGGGCATCCGCATATCCAGACACCCAACATCGACCAATTGGCGAAGTCTGGATTGGTGTATGAGCGAGGTTATGTCACAGCGCCGCTTTGCCGGCCTTCCTTGGCAAGTCTCGCGACAGGTTTGTATCCGCATCAAACCGGAATTCGCGGCAACGATCCCGTGATGCCGACCGGCCTGAACCGCAAAACGAACAAGCAGGTCTTTGCATCACTGCGGAAGCAAATGACCGCACCGTTGCACCAGCAGCCCTCGTTCATCCGGTCGCTCAAGGACAACGGCTACGCAACTTTGCAAACGGGAAAGTGGTGGGAAGAAAACCCGCTGGATCATGGTTTCACCGATGCCATGACCCACGGCGACGTTTCGCGAGGCGGACGTCACGGCGATGTGGGTTTGCAGATCGGGCGAACCACGATGAAACCGGTGTACGACTTCGTCGATTCCGCCGTGGAGGACGAAAAACCATTCTTCATCTGGTACGGAGTCTTCCTGCCGCACGCACCGCACAACGCTCCCGACCGTTTGTTCAACAAGTACAAAGACATCGCTCCCAATGAACCAACCGCTCGTTACTGGGCCAATGTGGAATGGTTGGACGAAGGTTGCGGGCAGATCATTCAGTACTTGAAAGACAAGGGACTCTACGAAGACACGATTTTTGTCTACACCTGCGACAACGGCTGGGTGCAAAATCCCAACCGGATGAACACGAGCATTCGTTCCAAGCGTGAGCCCGTGGAAGCAGGGATTCGGACGCCGATCATCATCACGCATCCCGGGGCCGTGAAACCTCAGCGAGATTCATCGACGCTTGCCAGCAACATTGATGTCGCTCCCACCATTCTGAAAGCCTGCGGGATTGAGCCTCCCAAGGAAATGTCCGGTTTGGACCTGCGTGATCCCAAGGCACTGCGTCAGCGAAACCGAATCTTCGTGGACGTCTACGACCACGACAGTGATCTTGAACAACTCGATGACATCGACAACGGCTTGCAAGCTCGTGTCGTCATCGACGGATGGGACAAGTTGATCGTCCGACCAAGCGGCAAAGAACTCTACGATCTCCAGGAGGATCCAGATGACAGAAACGATCTCGCCGCACAGGACGCTGATAAAGTCGAGCGTCTGTCAAACATCATCGACGAGTGGCTCGAGAGCACGCCCGTCATCGGAAAATGATCTCCGCGAACACGGCTCCAGATGGTTCATGGTGCATCGTATTCCTGATTGTTTTGAGCCTCAAGAATTTTGCGTTTCGCTTTCGCTACTTCAGCAATAAGAGTTCGCAGGATCGCATCGTGATGCTAGGATTCAAGCGATCAATCATCCCCTTTTCTTTATGAAACCTTTGGTTTGATAATTCGCTTTTCCGCAGAGTAATACGATGAAGTTGAGTGTAAAGAAAGTCAGCTGCCTGGCACTGATGATGAGTTGCTTGGGGTGTGGCGGATCACAGCCTGTCAATGTGAAAGACAGCGCAGATGAACAAAGCATCGAAGAGTACAAGGAAATGGTCGCGGCAGAAGAAGCCGCGAACGCTGGCTCGGAAAAGAACGGCGTGAAGCCACCCAAAGAGTGAGTCGGGCAACCAGCTCGGTGATACAAAAAACGCCTGGTCAGCAATTGCTGACCGGGCGTTTTCTCTTATGTGCTGATGAGGCGAATTAGAATTCCCCGTCAACAACTTCGCGTGACGCGCGAGTTCCCAAGGCTCCCCACAAGCCATAAGGGCTTTCGGATCCAGGAGCGTTGTTGAACGCCGCGGTTCCCCACTGATAAACCATGCGGTTCGTTTGATTTCCGGCTTCGATCGAATCGGTAACAAACTTGACCGCACCATCACCCATCAGGATATGAGCACCACCTTGGTGACGACTGGACACCGACATCAGGTTGTTGCGGTTGACGGCACCGGCGGAACAAATCTCCGAATTCGGCGGCCGAACCGTGTGCACCATCGTGAATGTTGGATTGAAGCTCGCCCATCGGTAGCCGCGTCCGGACGTGGCCCCGACTACAGGAGCTTCTGGACGCCAGAATTGAGGCCGTTCGGGATCAAGGTGTTGTTCGCACCAGTTTGGTGTCACGACGATGGTCCAGTGGTTGTTGTTGGTGCTGTACGTGCCACCGGCAGTCAGGCTGGTTCGAGCGTCTTTGTCACCCAAGTCCGTGGTCAGTTCGCCCATGGCAATGGTGTTGGACAATCCGTCGAGCACATCACGAAATTGAGTCAACTTGTGAACAACGAAAATGCCACGATGGGCGGCGTTGGTTCGCTGGGAAGTGGCCGAGGTGGCTGCGTATGGCAGAACCGGTGAATTATTCCGCACATACACGAATCCATCACGCATGTAGTCGGTTGAGTCGCCCAGGTTGGCGGCGTAATTGGTCCGTCCCAATGATGGCAACCCCTTGCCAGGATCGCTTGGGCAACGCAGCGTGGGGATGTCGGTTGCCCACGGAACGTAGTCGATGTTTTCAGGTGTTGGTCCCATGGCAGGGAAATCAATTGTGCCGTCGCTGTCGAAGTCGTTCGGGTTGGCAATCAACTCCCAAAGTCCCTGTTGCTCGACAAATGGCATCAATCCAACCAGCATGCTCAGTCGCATGTTGTTACCGGTCGTTGTGTTGACCCAAGGATGAGTGGCAACCGTGGGGTGGGTTCCGCCGCCATGCATTGGCAGTTTGTTGTAGGCGGAATGGTAGTTGTGCAGGGCCAGACCGAGTTGCTTGAAGTTGTTGCTGCAGCTCATCCGTCGAGCGGCTTCGCGGGCGGCTTGGACAGCGGGCAGAAGCAAGCCGACCAGAACTCCGATGATGGCGATGACAACGAGGAGCTCAACCAGCGTGAACCCCAAGCGAGTCCCGCGGTGCGGGTGTTGGGAAGTGGATTCCATTGAAGATTCTCAAGAGTGCGATAAGAAAACGGTGATGCCAATGCTCGCTCGAAAGACAGCGAGGAAATCGTCACCGAATTCATTCCTGAGAATGTTCACACAATTTGCGCAAATTCGTCTGAATTGAATGGTTTTTCCAGAAATCATTGATGCTATCACGCTCCCGCGAAGCCGAGCAGCATGCTGATACCGCTTTTCGGCAGATTTCCACGTAGCGCACCTCTCCCGAAACGAAGTTTGGGGAGAGGTTGAGGGTCGGGTATGGGAAACGGGGCGCACTCCCTCCCCGGAATTCTCGCTGAACGCTCGCATTCCGACCCTCCCCAACTGCGTTCAGGAGGGTGATTTCACCCTTGCGAGCACGGCACTTCAAAACTGCTCGACCTCTCCCTCAA
>NZ_DDGH01000007.1:0-13156 GCF_002337565.1 Rhodopirellula sp. UBA1907
GCATGGGATATGGCGCGCACTACCCTCCCCGGAATTCTCGCTGAACGCTCGCATTCTGACCCTCCCCAACTGCGTTCAGGAGGGTGATTTCAACCTTGCGAGCACGGCACTTCAAAACTGCACGACCTCCTTCGTCGGGAGAGGTGACACGCATGGGAGCCTTGTCTGCGCGTTGCTACGTCACGGCCTACGTGGATGGCGATCAACCTGTAGCTCGGTGGTCCCCACCGAGAAACTCATCATCGTCAACGCAGACATCACCACTTCAGTTGGGCATCGTCTTTCGTGAGCTTTCCGGGGCCGCGAATTTCTGAACCCGTGACCTTTTGAAGTTTGTCGCCGAGTTGTCGGCGATAGGCTTCCGCAGCGGCATGCAGTTGCTTGACGACTTCGGGGTGGGCTTCGATCACGTTGGTTGTTTCCGAAACATCGGCGTCCAAGTCGTACAGCTCCAGGCCGGATTTGGTCATCGCGTAGCCGTCGGGCATGCCGTCTTTTCCTGCTTTACGATCGCCAAGCGTTCGATAGGCGTGCGGGAAAACCAATTTGAAACGTTCGTTGCGAATCGTTTGGAGTTGCCCGCCGCCGTAGTAGCCGACGAAGGATTCGTGAGGTGATTTCGCGCCCGGAACATCCAACATCAAGTCCAGGATGGAGTGGCCATCGATCTTTTGCTCGGGAGCCTCGCCGCCGGTCAACTCGACAATCGTTGGCAGCACATCGATGGTGGAGCAAAACGTGTCGCAGGTGGTGCCAGCTGGAATGGTGTCGGGCCACCACATCACAGTTGGTTCGCGAACGCCGCCTTCCCACTGAGTGCCTTTGCCTTCGCGAAGGGGACCGGCACTGCCGGCGTGGTTGCCATAAGAAAGCCACGGTCCGTTGTCGCTGGTGAAGATCACGAGCGTGTTCTTTTGTTGGTCGATGGATTCAATCGCGGAAAGAATTTGGCCGACCGACCAATCGATTTCCATCATCACGTCGCCGAACAGCCCTGCCCCGCTCTTGCCACGAAAACGCTCGGAGACATACAGCGGGACGTGGACCATCGGATGAGGTAGATACAGCAAGAACGGCTTGTCGCTGGATCGATCTTCGATGAACTCGACACTGCGGCGTGTGAGTTCCACCGTCATCTGTTCTTGATCCGCTGGTTGGACGTTGTCGTTGACAATTCGAGGGGGCTGGCCCGCGACAGCTTCGATGATTGGCAGCGGTGGCCAGTTGCCTGGATCGTGGGGATCTTTCTGTTGACGACGGATGGTGTCGGGGTGCAACGGCCACATGTCGTTGCTGTAGGGAATGCCGTAGAACTGGTCAAATCCTTGGTTGGTTGGCAAAAATTTGGGGTGATGTCCCAGGTGCCATTTGCCATGGCATGCCGTTCGATAGCCCGCGGATCGGCAAACTTCGGCGAAGGTGGTTTCGGAGGGCGCGAGACCAATTTTGGCTTTCGGGCCGAGTGCTCCAGACAGTCCGAGGCGGCGGTGGTAGCAGCCGGTGAGAAGAGCCGAACGCGAGGCAGAACAGACAGCGGATGAAACGCTGAAATCGGTGAATTTGCGGCCTTCGCTGGCCATCCGTTCCAGGTTCGGCGTGGAGTAGCCTTGGGCACCAAAAGGGCCAATGTCGGCATAAGCCATGTCGTCCATGTAGATCACGACAATGTTGGGTCGTGATCCCGCGATATCTTCAGGGGCGGTGGCGGAGGCTGGAAGTGCGGTAAAAAAGGCAGGAAGGCATAAAGCCAGAAGGTGGGGGAGTCGCATGGGGTGGGTCAATCAGGGAGGAAGGTTCTTTGGGCAGCGCTGGCCCACCCTGTTTTACCATGAACGAAACCTCGAATGATCAAGGGACCCGATTCTCCGAGCGGAAGCTGCAGCGTTTGCAGGATGCGTTTGCCGGCTGGAACTTCGATCTTGTGTTCCGTGATCGTGGTGCCGTGCGCGTCGTGGTCTTTGGGCGAATCAGCGGGAGTCTGCGTAATCGCGGTCAGCGGTCTTTCAATCGCGACGATTAGGGTTCCCGCGATGGGGCTGGTCACCGCAATGCTTAGCGAACGAGCGGTCTCGCCGGCCAGGGCGTCTTCTTCCGATGGCTCGATGGACAGATCCAGCGGTTGGGGTGGATGCAATCGCAACGTGGGGTCGCCGAGAAGTTGATAGAGCGCCGCATGTTCGAGTCTTTCCTGCTGGAGATCCGTTCCAGCTGGCGAGATCATCGAGGCGAGGGTGTCGACCATGACTCGCATGGTGGATTGTTTTGCCTGTTGCTGGGATTGCAGACTGCGAGCGGCATGCAACATCGCATCGCCGATGCGATCGCAACCCGTATTCTGAGGACCACCCGAATACACCGATTGCAGCAGCCCCAAACCCATGCACGCATTTCCATAGGGCATCGACAAACGCGACGACGCGATCACCGCGATCGGGCCTCCGTCGGCGAGCATCATTCGTTCGGCCAAGCAGTCTCCCGGTGCGTCGTAGGCACCGGCGAAGCAAGCCAACAGGACGGCGATCGTGGCGCCATTGGGAGCACGTTTCAGTTGCGTTGCGTTTTGATTGTTGAGCAAGGATTCCACCGACCATTGTTCGCGGGCTGCCGGCGTCCCATCCGCCGCGGTTGTTTGCAGCAGTTCGAGGCGATCGATTTGGCCGTGGCCCGCGTACACCCAAAAGCGTGCACCCGTGCGATAGCGATTCAGGACCGCATCGGTGAACGATTTGCCGGGAGGACAAAACGGATGGTTGGGACTGGCATAGGCAATTTGTGGTTTCGCATCCGCTGGCAGAACCGTCGTGATCACTCCGCGAGTGACGGATTCGATGGCGGTGTCGACCATCGCCCCAAAGCCACCGACTCCGCCGGTCAATTGAAACGAGCGTCGCCAGAGTCCAAAGTCGTCGGAGTTTTCGTACGCTTCAATCCGCTGGACCACACTGGCCAATTGCTCGGCAGACTGAATCGGCAAACGGCCGATGGCAGCGTCGCTGACCCGGTCGCCGTCGCGATCACCATAAGGAAGATCGGTGGGCAGCGTGGACGTGGATCCGAATCGCGAGGTGATCGGAGCAGGAATCATCCAGGTGGGAATCTGGTGCGATTGATTGCGACGCGTGTCGAAATCGGGGGTGTCACCAATAAGAACGATGTAACGGGTGGCGGCTCCACCAGCATTCCAGATTTCTTGGTGCGTGAGCGTCGCCGTGTTCGCTGGTCGAACGGTCGCGATTCGAAGTCCTTCCTGGGATCTCATTTCGATCCAGGGTTGCAGGGCTGCGTCCAGTCCCGGTGAGGCGACCACGATGACATCCACGTCATCGGCCGAATTCGCAGTGGCGGGGAAGCAAACTGCCACCAGCGCTAGCAGAGCCAGCAAGCATGAGCCAAAAGAAAGGGGGCGACGATTCATTGCGATCCATCTCTTCGAAAGGTTTGGGGCGTCCAGCGACATCGTCGAATCAATCAAAACACAGCGTCGACTCGGGCAAAACACGGAACGTTCTGCTCCATCATGCATCATCGAGCGACTCATCGGAAGTTGAATCTTCCAGGCGGTGGCCCGCCAATTCGCCGCGGTAGCGGCAGGCTTCCAGAAACGATTCCAGCAAGACTTGTGCAGCAACGGCATCGACGCGTTGTTTGGTCTTTTTTCGTGTTGTTTTTCCCTGCCGAATTTTGGCATTGGCCGCGACAGTTGTGAAACGCTCATCGAACAGCCGCGTCGGCAGTCCGGTGTTTTCTTTCAACCAGGCCGCGAATTTTCGGCTTTCTTTGCTTTTGTCGCTTTCGCCACCGTCGCAGTGAATTGGAAGGCCAACGACCCAAGCAGCAATCCGTTCCGATTTCGCGAGGTCAATGAAATACTGGGCGTCCTTCTCGGGCGTGCTGACTGGATGGATTTCGAGCGGACTGGCCAGAATCCAGTCGGGATCGCAAATCGCGACGCCGATGCGAACGGTTCCGTAGTCGACCGATGCCAATCGTCCGGTCGCAGGGAATCCGTCGTCGGCAGTGGTGGTGGGAGTGGACATTCAGATGATGGGCGAAATGGAGTCGAATCAAAAAAGAATCACTCGCCGGTCGGTGATCCGTCCGGCGAGTGATTCGGTTGATTCTATCGTGTTCGCTCGAAACAGAGGACTCCAAGCAGTTGTCCGATGCTTCGAGCGAAATCCATTTCGGCGATGGTCACGATTTGTCAGAAGGCTTCCGCGTCGAGGGTCTCACGCATTGCCGCGGTCCCGAGTGCGCCCCACACTCCGTAAGGACTCTCAACACCGGGTTGGTCGATGTACGCCTCTTGGTTGCCCGATTCAATTGAGTCGGTGATGAAGCGAACCGCACCGTCTCCTAGCAGAATGTGGCAACCACCTTGGTGTCTGCTGGCCGCGGTATAGGTTCCCTCTCGGCCGTCCGTGTTATGGGACTGACAGCTTTCTTTGTTCGGTGGCCGAATGGTGTTGATCATCGTGTACATCCCCAGAGCACACATCCATCGATGCCCTCGGTTCCATTGATCGGCTCGGCCGTCCTGCAGTTCCGCGGTCGGCAAATAAAACTGAGGCCGCTGCGGGTCAATCGCGTTGGTGGTGCAAGCCGCGGTGGTCGGGTTGGTGAAAACAGCACCGTCACCGATGAAGACTGGTTGGCCGATGATTTCACGGTTTCCCGCGTCCGTGCAGATCTCGCCCATCATGATGGTGTTGGACAGTCCATCGAGGATGTCACGAAACGCGGTCGCTCGTCGGGTTTTGAAAACACCACGTAGGAACTGATCAGCTGCTTGTGGGTTGCCGGGCGTCCCGTTGTCGTTGATGCCACCGCGGTCGGTCCAGTTGATGCCATCGCCGATGCAAGCTGCGTAGTTGTTCATCCCAAACTGGCCAGCCGTTGGGACGGTCGGGTCACTCGGGCAGCGGAACGTTCCGACAGTGGTTCGCCATGGATCGTAGCCGGTGTCCCAAGGGGCGGGGCCCATCGCTGGGTAGGTGTTTCCATTGGTTGCAACAAACGGGTTGCTGATTTGTTCCCAAAAGGCTTGTTGTTCAATGAACGGAGTCATCGGAACGAGAACGCTAAGCATCAGGACGTTGTCGGGGCCACCAGCCACGTGCGCTGTGCCACCGCCGTGTTGAGGCAAGCGGTTATAAGCGGAATGGTAGTTGTGCAGCGCGAGGCCAAGCTGCTTCATGTTATTGCCGCACTGCATTCGACGTGCAGCTTCTCGGGCGGCCTGAACGGCTGGCAATAGCAGGCCAACAAGTACGCCAATGATGGCGATGACAACGAGCAACTCAACCAGAGTGAACCCGCGTCGGGAAACTTTGGAATTCATTAGGAACCCTCAAAAAGAAGAACGGAAGAGAAAAGTGGGGTGGGAATGTGTCGTAGCGATTCATTGCCCAAATTGCCGTGTTTTGGGCGGTAAATTATCGTAGGTGTTTTTGGTTTATTTCCGGTCTGCCATGCTCGGTTGTTGGTAGTGCTGTTCCTGCGCTTTGATTTCTTCTTCCGTCATCGGCGGTGGCGGATCAGTCGTCGTGATCGACGTATCAGGCCCGCAGCCGGCGAAAACAGCGAAAAAGGCGGCTGTGGCGAGAAAGTGAGAGAGGCGGTGCATCGCGATGAATCCTGTGAAGATGGATGGTTCTCTGGGGGGGAGATTGGGACGCCAAAGCTTTCGATCCGGTTGCCCGAAAAGCGAACCGTTTTCCCTTAATGGCATTTAGTGACTAAGTATCTTAATTTATCGATCGGTGAAAAGCGGTTCAATGTAAAAAAGCAAATTCACGATGTGTTTCAATGCGGATACGCAAAGCGAGAAACGAATGAAAAAGCACGTGAGGCCGTCTCAACGGGAAACGGCGAATGCCAAAACAACGCGAGGTGATTCGTTTAGCGAACGCCCTGCCCTGCCCTCGCGCCAAGCGCAACTGAAATGGCAGCATGGATTGGCGATCGTCTGCATCGCTTTGGCGGTCCTGGTCGGACGTCATTTCTGGCAACGTTCACGCGTCAACGAATTTCGCAACGCAGCACAGGTTGCGACGGAGAGTCAACGTTGGGGGCACTTAGCGTCGATATCCAAGATGTGGATGGAGTACCGACCTGGTGATCCCGAAGCACGTTTCGCTGCTGGATTGGCCGCGTACATGCGCGGTGATGAATCGACCGCTCGAGACTTGTTGGAGCCCATTGAGCCGGAGCTTCCGATGTTCGCCGAGCGTTCTGTTCTGATGGCGAAGATGACGTCAGATGCCGAGCACCTGCCAACCGTTCCGATCGAGTATTTGAAGCAAGCGATTGAGTCCAATCCAAGCTTGACTGAACACCGTCGTCTATTGCTTCGACAGTATGGTTTGACGTTTCAACAGCAAGCGATCGCACCGCTCGTCAACGACGCGGTTGCGAACGAAGCGGATACGCCAGCGATGTACGTCTACTTGTTGGCAAGTTCGATTGTGACGTATAGCGATGGAGAAACGTTCGCGAGCCAATGGGCAGAGCTGGCTGACGATCCCGAGCCCTACATGGTGATGGCGTATCGTCATGCGGCACAGGCAAAACGATTGAACGAAACGGGATTGGACACGACGCGAAAAGAGTTTGACGAGGAAACAGTTCGCTTGCATCAGCGACTGGATGATCTGTCCAAGCGATACCCAGAGAATACCGAACTGATTTTGGAGCAAGTTGAAGAAGCATCCAGCGAGGGCGATGCGGAAGGGATGCGACGTTGGTTGGCAAAAGTACGGGTATCCAGTGCCGACGATCCGAGGCCCTGGCATTGGAAAGGCGTGATGCATGTGATGAGGCAAGAATGGGAACAAGCCGAAGCGGCACTCCGCGAATCGATTCGGCGAGATCCATACGATTGGATCGGTTGTCATCAACTCGGAACCGTGTTGGCTCACCGGGGCGACGTCGACGCGTCCAAGCGATACCTCGAACTTGGTGCGCTCGGCAACCAGATTCGTCGCGAAATCACCGATCTGAAATCGATCGATCAATTGACTCCATCGCTTTTGCATCAAATGCATCGCTACGCCGAGTCGGCGGATCAAAAACTCATCGCCGATCGTTTGAAAACGCTGATCGAAAGAGGTGTCGAATGAGAATCGCAGCCACAACCTGCATTGCGATTGTGCTCGTGATGATCGGGTGTTCTCGCAATAAATCCTCGCAAGACCAAAGCACGGCAGTCGAATCGAGCGTCACCGTTGAGAAAGATGCTCGGCTATTCACCGACATCGCATCCGACATCAGTGACGAATCGACTGAGACCATTGGCGATCGCCGGATGCCGGACTTGGTGCCAGAGAATTTGACGCGATCATTATCGTTTCGAGACGCGGCAGACGAACTCGGATTGGCGTTCGAGTACCGCACCGGCCAACAAGCTGACCTGTGGATGCCGGAATCGATGGGTGGTGGGGTGGGTGTGCTCGATCATGACTTGGATGGGTTGCCGGATTTGGTTTTTTCGCAGGGAGGAAACCGGCGGCCGGGCGAGCTTGCCTCACAAGACTGTCTTTCGTTGTTTCGCAATCGCAGTGGGGAAGCCTTTGATGCGTCTCCGGAAGCCTTCGGCAATGCACGAGCGGATTACGGCCAGGGTGTCGCGGTTGGGGACTTCAACTCGGACGGCTTCGAAGACGTTTACCTGACAACGACTGGCACGAATCTCTTGTTTCAAAATTGCGGCGATGGCACGTTCGTGGACGTGACCGAACAAACGCTCGGTTCGGCTGAGGATCGCTGGAGCACGTCGGCTCAGTTCGCAGATTTGAATGGAGACGGTTTGCTTGATTTGTATGTTTGCAATTACTTGAAGTATGACATGGTCGCTGGGCCCATCTGCCGCGACACGAATGGGGAGGATCGTTTGTGCCGCCCTCAAGAATTCGCTTCGTGGGAGAACCAAGCCTTCATCAACCAAGGCGATGGATCATACCGTGATGAAGCAGAGATTCGCGGACTATCGGGACCCAATGGAAAGAGCCTGGGTGTCGCGATTGCAGATTTTGATCGTGACAATCGTCCCGACATCTACATCGCCAATGACACGACGGCAAACTTCCTTTTCCGTGGCGACGGACGTGGCAACTACTCAGAGGAAGCAGTGATTCGCGGTTGTGCAACCAACTTGCGAGGCGAATTCGAGGCGGGCATGGGAGTGGCGGTTTCGGATGTTGATCGGGATGGTTGGTTGGATGTGTTTTGTACGAACTACTTCAACGAATCAAACACGCTGTATCGAAATCTGGGGAATTCCGGATTTCAAGATGCGACGTCGTCGTTGGGGCTCAGTCTGCCGTCGTTCTCCGTCCTTGGTTTCGGAGCAACGTTTTGTGACTTTGATCACGATGGACGCGACGAGTTGTTTGTGACGAATGGTCACGTGGACAATCACCCGAGAAACCAGCTTCAGAAGATGCCGCCGCAACTGTTTGCTCTCTCGGGTGAGCAGTTTCAGGATGTCAGCCCACTACTCGGTTCGTTTTTCTCGGATGCCAAAATTGGTCGTGGTGTCGCCAAGCTCGACTTTGATATCGATGGTGACCTGGACCTGGTTGTGGTGCATCAAAATTCACCGACCGCATTGTTGGTCAATCAGTTTGACCATGCTCAAGGCCGTTGGTTGCAGGTCGGCTTCATCGGGACGGTATCATCGCGTCACGGGCAAGGCGTGACGGTGCTGGTGGAGCAGAATGGTCATCGCCAATATCGAGAAGTCACTGGCGGTGGCACCTATCTTTCAACCGATCAGAAGATTACGCACTTTGGTTTTGAGTCCGACACTCCGGTCCATTTGGAAGTCCGCTGGCCGAGCGGTCAGGTGGAACGATTTAGCGGCGTCCAGACGAATCAGGTGATGCAATTGATCGAGCCCGGATATCACGGTCCTTGACGCTCGATTCATTCAGCGGCAATGGAGCGACCGCTCGGGCGTTGGATAGGAGTTGTTCGGTCCAGCGGCGATCCAAGGAGTGGCGTTCCATCATCGGCAACTTTCATCGGTTGCAAGTGGAGTGCTCGGTTCCATCCAGGTTCGGGACCGACTTTCGCGTGAAAGATATGCCACCACTGTTTGCCGTCGAGTGATTGGACAAAGCATGAATGGCCGACACCGTAGACCGCTTCGGTACTTTCGAAGGCTGGTTCCGGCATCTTTTGCCACGCGCTTTCGGCCAATGGATCGTCCTTGACGAGTTCGAGTCGACCAAGTTTGTAAGTTGGTAGCCACGAAGCGCCGCAGGAATAAAGCAGCGACGTCTTTCCCTTCGCCTGGAAGATCTCGGGGCCTTCATTCAGCCCGCGTTGAGATGTTTCCGGCTCGACGCGTTCCCAAAGGTGGTCGTCGTTGTCGCAAATGAGAACCCGAGGTCCCGAAAGTTTGGTTGGTGAACTCATCGGTGCGATGTACAGGAATTGGTTGTCGCTGCCCGGTTTGTCCCAGCCTGACCAGATCCCGAAAAGTTTGTCGTTGTGTTGGAGGATGGTCATGTCGATCGCCCAAACGTTGGGTGATTGGCCGTCTTTGCCATCGCCGGTAGCCATCGGTCCGTGCAAGGTGTATTCACCCAGCGGATCGGACGTTTTGGATTCTAAGACGTACGTGAGGTGGTTCGCGTTGTCACCATCCGATGCGGCAAAGTAGACGTAGTACCGATCTCCGATCGCATGCAGTTCGGGTGCCCAGACTTCTTTTGAATAAGGTCCTTCGTCAGGGGCTTTCCAAACGAGGTGTCGCTTGCCGAGTGTGGTGAGATCATCGCTTTCGAAAATGAGGATGCCGCGATCGTTGTCCGATTTGCACCACAGATAGCGAGGTTTGTGCGGATCTCGAATGACCCAAGGGTCGGCCCCCTTCGCGATTGGATTGTGGAAAATTTGGCTTTCGCCATCAGTCGAAGAATCCTGGGCGTCGGCTTTCGCCGCGGGTAGGAGGCCAAGAATACACGTCAAAATCAAGGTCGCTGCCAGTTGCACACGCCATCCGCCATCAGCACTCATCGATATTTCCGCTTGAACAAGAACCAGACAATGTCTCAATCAGAGCGTGTGTGACGCAAAGATTGGTTGTCATCCTAGTCCAGTGGGCTGGGCGGAGACAACAGAGCGCGAAATTTGGCGGAATCGCGGAGGCCGAGAATCAGCTATTTCATCAACACGCGGCGCAGGAAACCGTGCTGTTGATGAGCGGAGCCGAGGCACCAAGTTTCTTGGATGTCAAAGTGACGGAACGTTTTGTCGGCTTCTTCGAAGAGTTTTCGTAGTCGAGCTCGAGTGATTTCCTGTTTTTCGAGAATGTCGTCGTCGACCTCGTGAGGCTCCTGGATCGATGCCAGGTTTCGTTTGGATTGCTCAGCATCCTCCGCGGTGGTTTTGGTTCTTCGAGCGACCACGGCGGTAATGTCTTCGCCACCACTCTCGTGAGACCAAAACCAAATCGATACCGGGGAGATCAACAGCATCGTTGTCTTGGATGCACCCGCGTCGACCAGTGCGAGCGTCGGTTGCTTACTGGAGGAGGTCGCACTGAATGATTCGTCTTCGCTGGAATCGTCCGATGTTTCCTCGCCGGTCTTCGATTTCTTCTTTGCCGATTTGTCGGCTGGCGGTGCGAGTAGCTCGGAGAACTCGTGAGCCGCGAAGTTGGCCAGCGCGATGGGAGACGGAACCAAGCCATCCAGTTTCAATCCACCGATGCCAAGTAGATCGACACGTCGGCTGACGGTGAGCTTTGTTGCAGCGGCCATCACGACGGGACGCCCGACCGTGTTGCCTTTTTGCAAAGGCGCAATCCAAGTGATCAAAGCCAGATCCTCGGATGAAATCGGAATTCGGGTTTTGACTTCGGTTTCAATCAGGCGTTCCGCGTCTTTGTCTTTGACTGGCGGCAACTCGCAGAACCGAGCGATGCCCTCGCATGCGGGCAAATTCGCGTAGACCTTTGAGTCGGAGACGTCGACTTCTTCCATCAGTCGCGTGATGGCTTCGGGGATTAATTCGGTCGCCGATTTTGATCCACCGCGGCAAGTTGGATTCTTCAGTTCCACACGATGGGCGGCTTCGACGATCGGCTGGTCAGAGCCTTTTTCGACTCGCATCTTGATCGCATGGATTCCCGATGCACCAACGTCGATGCCCCAAACCGCTTTGCTTTTACCCAGTCCGAGTTTTGACATCACGCCTTTTTTCGGCAGCAGATTGCCACTGATGCGGCTGAGTCCGAGTGCGTGCAATGCCAATCCGATGGCTTCCGCGAAAGGTGCGAACGATGGCGGGCGTTCAGCCAATTCGTCGAGGTTCAACGATTGGGGGTTGGCGAGAATGCCAACTCGTCCACCAATCCAGCTTTCTGGCTTGATTCGCCACGGGGACAGTCCATCTCTCGCGGTCGCGCGTTTTGACTTCACCGCTTTGGCGAGTTGTTTGACGCAATCGGCAGCCTTTCCGTCGGAAGGGAACTCCTTCGCATAACGCATGGCCAGTCGGCCGAGGGCGTTGGTCGCGTAAGGTTCCACATCGAATTGTTTCGAAAGCCAACAAGCCAATTCGCTGCGACGGGAGAGGGCCGCGAACTGATCGTTGTGGCATATCGTCGGAAGCGAATTCAGGGCGTTGCGAGCCATCTGATATTCCTGTCGAGCGCACAGTTTCTCAGCACGACGCAGTAGCTTGTCACCAACTTGTCGAGAAAGCTGTTGATACTTTTGATTGTCGGGTTGCAGTTCCAACAGTTGTTGCAGAAGTCCAGCGACTTGCGAGTAGCTCTTCTCGGCCAGTCCTTGTTGCAGTTCGCTATGCAGTGTTTTCAGTTGATCGAGGTGAACCTGACTGCTTTGAAGGATGCAGCGGGACTCCTCGTCAAGCAAGTTTTCAGGGACCTGAGCCAGTAGTTTGACCGCGTTCGAAAGATCGTTTTGTGAGTGAGCATCTTTTGCCGCGGCGATGCGCTGGCTGGCTTGTGTGTGGACCTTTTCCTGCAGGTTCTCGACTTTTCCTTTCGCCGCAACGGCTTGTTCTCGAATGCCCTGAAAACGATAGTCATCGCTCTTCGCCAAAAGATTGAGCAAACCCAAGGCACGGTCGTAGTTGTGGCTTTTCGCAGCGGTCACGGCATCGGAGAGCTTGGTCCTTTGTTCCTCAATTCGTTTCTCCAACCACGCGTTCAGGTCTTGCCCGCAACCGACACAAAACTTTTGAGTCAGGCTTACCAAGCCGCCACACTGAACGCATTTTTCGTGCAGGAAATGCCCGCACCCGCCACAGAATTGAGCTTCGGGAGCGTTCGAGTGTTTGCACGCGCCGCACGCTAGCGTTGCGGAGGTGGAAGAAGAAACGGACATCGTTTTGAACCCAAGCCAGGCATCATTGAAACCAATCGCTTGAGCTTAGTGATGCCTCGCTACTCGGGAAGGCTTCGAAACGAGGGTTCACCAACCTCACACCGAATGTTTATCGTTTCTTCACTTTGGGGATGGCGGGCGACCGCAGTCGTGCGACGAATGAGTCTTGGAGTTGGTGAGTAGTGACGCCAAGAGACGACGGCGTTTCCATCGGGAACAGAGAGCCCATGAACCGTGTCAATCTGTATTCGAAGGTGTTGCTTCAGGACTTGAATAGGCTTCCAACCCATTTTGAGCTGTTTCGTCAGACTGTTCGTGGGCTGGACCACGCAAGTGAACGACCAGCACTTGTGTGATGACTTTCTCACGACTGTTTCGCTCCAAGCCTGTCAGCACGAAACTCTTGCCTGGAGACAGCTTGAACTCCGAGGCAATCTTCTTGACCGCGGTTCGTCGGGCAATGTCCTGCCCCGGTGCGAGAGTTTCCAGCGAGGACGCGTATTGGAAAGTGTAGCTTTCCTGGTCACCGGGCCGGACCAGCAGATTGAGTTTGAACGTGGTGTCGCCCATCGTGGTCGATTGATGCACGCGACTTCCCGGCGTGACACTTATTTCATGGTGCACCATCAAACGCGCAGCTTTGCAGTCGCCAAGCTCGGTGAGAACTTTGTCGGAGTTCTTGATCGAACTTGAGCTCGCCAGTTCGGGGTCCTGTGTCGAATCGAGTTCAAACCACTGAATCGTCACCCGATTCTGTTCGGCTGATAAACAGGGGGCCGCGAGCCCGAACAATA
>NZ_DDGH01000007.1:13262-48615 GCF_002337565.1 Rhodopirellula sp. UBA1907
AAGAGCGAAGAGCCGCATTGGGAAACGCCAGTTGAGACAGGGAAGTCAATGGAAAGCTTCATTGGATATTACATCGAAATTTGACGTCGGAAGACTGATGTCGTCGGCTCGAAACCCAGAAATATATCTCTCCGTTTGCGATTGGTTGTGGTACTTTTGGGTTCGAAGGAATAGCCAACGTACGGCCCAGGCGACGCGGGGCGTTCGGCGAACTGAAAATGAATCCATTGAATCGGCAGTGTCATTACACGGAGGTCACCCATGGTTTTGAAATTCATCGCGATTGCATTCTTGGCGGTCGCAGCAACGAGACTACATGCCGAGTCACCCATTCGCGAATTTCGGGATGGGGTGATCGGCCAGTGGGAAGTTGCTTCCTCTGAAAGGAATGGAAAGTCGCATACCAATCCAACGATCATTGAAACGGTTGTTGTCGATAAGAATTCAATCCGCCTCGTCGATACAAGAGGTGGCGAACGCCGTTTGGATTATCAGTTGCTGCTCGGCGAGACTGGATGGGCAATCGATCTGTACCGAAGAGGTGGTAAAGCAGATGCGATCCTGTTTCCGAGTCGCATTGACATGCATCAAAACAGATGGCGGGTGCTTCTGCCGCTGAACGACAACGCTTCGCACTCAAGACCCGACTCCTTCGATACATCGGTGCACCGGAACTGGATTCTCTTGGAGCTCAAACCCGCTGAATCGTCGTTGTCGTCCGCGACACAACCCGACCGTGCCACAGCCGGTCTTTCCCAACGACATTCCAATCCTGCCAGTGAGTCAGCATCTCGTTCAGACGCGGATGCCAACTTAGTGCCGCCGTCCATTGATGCCGGTATGATGGCGGATGACCTCGGTCGGATGCAGCGGCTTGGTTCTAGCAAGGTGCTGCGATCGATTGACTTGATCGAGACCAATCCGCGTCGCGAAAAATGACCGGGATCATTCTTGTTGTGATTGCACTTGAGTCGTGAACATGGACATTCGAACCACGACGATCGCTCGCCTTCTCGCTGCAACTTTTTTTGCCGCATTGGCAATACACTTCTACTCACTTCTTCGTCCGTATCCGTTGATCGGGATTCCAATCACGTTATCGCTAGCCGGCGCAGCAATCAATGTCGGATTGCGAGGGCGTTTTGGCCTTGTGAACGGAATTGTGATTGGTGCTGTGCTCGTGCCCTTTTTTATTGCGATTTCGGCGGTATTCCGATAGACGAACACCACTTGCTCACTGCTTCTTTGTTTTTTGACGCGGGACTGTGCCGACGTCGTGGCATGGCAGTGGTGGAAGCGCGCTGAGGAAAAGTCGGCCGTAAGGTTTGGATCGAATTCGAGGGTCCAGAACCACGACCATCCCCGAATCATCGCGGGTGCGGATCAGACGCCCAAAGCCTTGCCGGAATTTGATCACGGCTTCGGGCAATTGGTAGTCAGGGAATGGGTGACCGCCGCGAGCACGGATGGTTTCGAGTCGTGCTTCGAGTAGTGGATGGTCGGGAACGGAGAACGGCAATTTCGTGATCACGACGTTGGTGAGAGCGTCGCCAGGAACGTCGACTCCCTGCCAAAAACTGTCGGTTCCAAGCAGCACGCCACGTGGATCTTTGCGAAAGGAATCGAGCAGTTGCGTTCGGTTTTGATCGCCCGCTTGGCTGTACAAATGCAGGTCGCGTTCGATGCACCACGGTGTGATCGCTTCGGCACATTTGCGAAGCAACGAATAGCTCGTGAAGAGCACAAACGCGTGACCATCGGTGTGGCCAACGAAGCGTTTGATTTGCTGGGGAAGTGCGGCTTCGAATTCGTCTCGTTTCGCAGAGGGATCGGGCAGTCCACGGACGATGATCAGTTTGGCCTGTTTCTCGTAGTCGAACGGGCTGCCGACTTGGAGTGAGCGGCCAGTCGTCAGACCCACACGACTGCGGAAGAATTTGAATTTGTCCTGCTCACCGGTCGCGAGCGTGGCACTGGTCATGATGACCGAGCCGATTTCTTCGTTCTGAAAGACTTCTTCGCGAAGCGTTTGGCCGATGTCGATTGGTGAAGCGGACAGGGAGACTCGGTCCATTCCGCGACGACTGCCGGAGGTCTCAACCCAATAGACCGATTCTTGTTTGAGCGATTGGTCGAGCCATTCACGCAAGCCGCCGGCCAAGGCGAGAAGTCGATCGTGAGCGGATTGGAAGTCTTGCCGATCGGAGTCGTTGTCTTGTCCGTCCGCATGAGCTCGCAGCCGTCGAGCGAGGATCTCCATCGGTTCGCTGAGCGGATTGGGCACGACTTCGGGGTGATGCACGCGACCGTTGCGTGAACGTGATTCTTGCATCCAATCCAGCACACCGGCAAACATTTCGCTGGCCGCGAATCGGCATCGGTCGACCATTTTTTGCAAGGCTTCCAGCTCGTGAGCGACGAGCAAACCCTTTTGCTGGCGGTCGTTGTAAAGACGATCGAACAGGTAGTCAAATTGGCCGCTGGTCAGCCGAATACCAAGGTGATCCCCCGCGACGGATTCAATCGTGTGGCATTCGTCGAGGATGATCGCGTCGTAGTCGGGCAGCAGCGAAACGCCCTGCCGACGCATCGCGATGTCGGTGAACAGCATCGCGTGATTGACGATCAACAGTTGTGCGTTTTGGGCTCGGCGCCGGGCTTGGAAGTAAAAGCAGTCCTTGAAGTTCGGGCATTTGTTGCGAAGGCAATTGCCCGTGTCGCTGCGGACCTCGTCCCAGACTTGACCATCGGGTTTGATCGGCAGCGTTGATAGTGACCCGTCCGGCGTGTTGTCGGACCACTTTCGGATCTCGCGAAGCTGTTGCATTTGGAAATCGTTGGCCATCAACGACACCGATTTTTCAACCGCTCGTCCCATTCGCCTTAGCGAAAGGTAGTTGTTTCGGCCCTTCACCAGCACAGCGGAAAACTCCCGCGGGATCACGCTGTTGAGCAGCGGGATGTCCTTGCCAATCAGCTGTTCTTGCAGGCTGATCGTGTGCGTCGAGATCAGAACGCGTTTGGGGCGATCGGGGTCTTTGTCTCGATCACTGGCCGGGCCGATTCGGTCGTCGGCGTCGTCTGTCGAACGCTTTGGCTTTTTGGTTCCGGGTTCGGTTTGATCCGACGTCGCGTGAAGGATCGCGGCCGCCAGATACGCGAAGCTTTTTCCGGTACCCGTGCCCGCTTCGACGACCAAGTGTTCGCGGTCGGTCAACGCCGAAGAGACCGAACGAGCCATCTCCAGTTGTTGTTCGCGGGGTTCGTAGCGGGGTAGTCGACGGCTGATGCTGCCGCCGGGACCCAGAATCGAATCGATCGAGAGTGGTTCGCTCACGTGGAAGCCTGTTCTGAATCCGGTGTCAGCGATCGATCGTAAATGCGGTGGGTTTTGCTTCGGGATGCACCACCTCGCTCGATCGTACCTCGCGAAAGTTGGTTGCTCTCGAGTACCCAAGAGAACTCACCCATCTCGATTCCAAATTTGATCGCTTCGGGCAAGATCTTGTAGAGCGTGACCAAGCCAAGGCCCCACTTTTGGTATTCGGGCAACACATTGGCGCTGACCAAACGGAGACGCTTGAGTTTCTTCCGTCCCATCAAGAGTTTCAGCCAACCGAATGGGAAGAGCTTTCCATTGATCTTTTTGATCAAAGGGTTGTAGTCGAGCAGGCCAAATCCGGCGCCGACGGGTTTGCCATCGATCTCGGCGATGCTGGTGAGTTTAGGAAGCAGCAGGTTCTTTAGCCCTTTGCTTTGATCGTCGACTTCCGCTTCGCTCATCGGGACGTAGCCCCAAGTTCGCTGCAAGGATTGGTTGTAGATGTCCAGGAATACGCGGACGTCTGCGTTGAAGTTCTTCGGATCGATCGAGCGGCACACCGCGTTGAAACGCCGAGTTGATTCCTCGATGACAAACAATAGTTTCGGGTCGAGCGTTTCAAGGATGTCGATCGAAGCTTCGTAACTGTAGAGATCTTGCGACTTCTCAAATCCGGCAGCCTGAATCAGGCGTTCGTAATACGGGTGGTTGTATGGAATCAGAAAAGTCGGCGGCGTGTCGAAGCCATCGACCAGCAACCCGACCTCGTAGTTCAGGCTGGGGTGAACCGGGCCGCGAACACCGGTCATCCCGCGTTCTTTCAACCAGTTCCCCGCGGTGTTGAGAAGTTCAATGGCGGCCTCTTCATCGTCCTCGCATTCGAAGAAGCCAAAGAACCCACGGGTTTCTTCGTGATAGCGATTGTGGGCGTGATTGACGACCGCCAACACCCGGCCGACGACTCGATCGCCACGTCTAACGAGGAAGGTTTGGCCTTCCGCGTCATCGTAAAATGGGTGGTGCTTGAATCCGACCAATTTGACCCGTTCGCTCCACAGAGGCGGCACCCAGTTGGGGTCGTCGCGGTAGAGGCGTTTTTCGAGATCGAGAAATGCCTTTTGGTCCTGGCGTCCGGAAACGGGTTGGCACAACACATTTTCGGACATTCGAGCGTTCAGGGGTTGGTAGCAGAGAAGCTGTTTTGCAAACGTTAGAAGATAGCAGACTCGGGTTGGTTCTCCCATCGAAGCGAATGTGCAAAAGTGTTGCCCCATGGAAACCATACGAAGCCTGCAAAATGCCGCCGTCCGCCGAATCGTCTCGCTGCGCCGTTCTCGAAAACGACGTGCCGCGGGAGTCGTTTTGGTCGATGGTCCGCGTGAATCGCTGCGGGCGATCGAGGCCGGGTTGAAGCTGGCGGCGTTCTACGAGATCGAACCGAAATCATCGGAAACCTCCGGCCCGCCGGACATGCCCGAGCAGGCCGTTGGGAGGCAGCACGCGATTGATGCCGGTGTGCATCGCTGGGTCACCGCCGAAGTGTTTCGCAAGATTGCGTACACGGCTTCGACGGATCGATGTGTGGCGGAGTTTGTGGCACCAGACGATTCGCTGGAGCAGCTATTGGATCGTTCGTCCTGGAACGACGGGCTGATCTTGGTGCTGGATCGAGTTGAAAAACCTGGCAATTTAGGGGCAGTGTTTCGTTCGGCGGATGCGGCGGGCGTTTCGGCGGTCTTGTTGTCGGATTGTCCGTCGGATCGATTCAATCCCAACGCGATTCGAGGATCGTTGGGAGCCGTGTTCACCGTTCCATCGGCGTCGGGGAGCGAACTGCAGATCGAGGCGTTTCTGAAAACACATGGCTACCGCGTGACAGCGATGCGCGTGGAAGGCTCGCGACCTCTCTTCGATTCGGATTTGCGAGGAAAGGTGGCGGTGGTGTTGGGCAGCGAAGCGGATGGATTGGCGGACCGCTGGGCGGGTGACTCCATCGATCCGGTCGCGTTGCCGATGGCTGGTCACGTCGACAGCTTGAACGTGTCCGTCAGCGCCGCAATTGTGGCTTTCGAAGCGGTTCGACAGCGAAGCAACGGCTAACGAATCAGCCGAGCGAGATGGCTGAGCAATGCCGTTCGTGAAACACCGTTGTGGCTGATATATGCGCGTGCTGAACGCATATCGCCTCGCTGGTGGCTGAGCGTTTCCGCTCAACGGAGTGGTCCTGGCTGGTCCAAGCTGTATCTATGTCAAGACCGATCCAGCAGAACCAAACGTTCGATCTGGCAAAATCGTTAATGCCGGAACCACCCGACGACGATACAGAGGGTGTTCGGAGGTCCGGTGGATAAATTCCCTTGGCCATCGACGCGGAAAATGTGCCGGGGGGGTACATGATCCTAAAAGATCGTGAGCGTAAGGATCCGCCATGCTGATTGGCAAGACAATGAACCCGACGGGCTCGAATCGATTGAGCAGCTGCCGCAAACGCGAAAGGCTGGCTCGTTGGTTGACCCAAGCTTTTGTTTGGGGTGGTTGCATTGCCGCGAGCCAAGTTGCCGGTAACACGGCGTTGGCGGACGAAGCGGCAGCCGCGAAATTGCCACCCATTCGCTTGGTGTCCGGGACGATTCAGAACAACCCGTTCGTAGAACGACCTGCTTCTCAAGCCGCGGTTTCATCGACCGCCGCCGGCAAGACTGCCGCGAGCAATGTGAACCTGATCCAAACTCAGGGCGATGCTGTGTCGGGCGGAACAACGGTGTTGTATCCGATTCGCCAGACTTCTGAGCAAACACTGTCGGAGATCAAGCTGAAGTCGATTGGCACCGCGGTTGGTTTGCTTCCGATTGGTGCTCCCGCGACGCAGCAGACACCGTTGGTCGTGGAGCCAGCCCGGACTCCTGTGCCGAGAATCAATCCACACGCTCAACCGGATTACGATCGAGCTGAATCAAGCGGCATCGTCGAGTTGACACCTGCTCATGTCTCGACCGATGTCCAAGCGAATCAATCCATCTCAACGGATTACGACGCCGACCAAACAGATGTGCAGTGGCAGCAACCCAAGATTGCTAGCCAGCCAACGCCCGTCATCGAGCAAAGTGTTGTCGCTGAAGAAGCCATGGTTCTCGCACCTGCCGTGCAAGAGCCAGTCGCACCACAGCCAGCCGAAGCGGAAGTCGTCGACGTTGCAGCCGTCGAAGAACCGGTTGCTGTAACCGCTGAAGAGTCAGAACCGATTGAGTTTTCGCTCAATGACGCGACGGATTCGTTGAGTGATGAAGGCGATTCAATTTCGCTGAGTTTTTCTGACTCAGATGAAACGAGCGAGAGCGTCGCCGCTGATGAATCGGTCTCGATGCCTGAGCCGATGAAGATCGCAGTGCCGACCAAGATCGCTCCGCCAGTGGAAGAACCCACGGTTGAATCGACTTTGCCGCGGCTGCCAAAGCCGGTGCAAATCAAAACGCCGTCGGAAATGATCGTTCAACAACAGCGTCATTTGCCAGTGAAGATTGACTCGCCAACGCAGTTGGAACGAGTTGATTCCGAACGCATGCAGAACGCTCCTGTTCGGCATCGTGCCGCGGTTGCTGTCGAAGCACCACCGATGGTTGCGGTTGCGAAGCGAGCCGCATCGGCTTCCAACGGATCTCGAGTCAGTGCCGCACGGATCGTTCCCGCCGCACTGGCAAGTCATCGCGGTGAGTTTCAGCGTCCGACACCGGTTACCACCTCGGAACGGGCATTGCCAATCGAAGACACCATTCAATGCAACGCAAACGATGTCACTTCGCTGACAGTGGACGGCGTCATTGAAGCGGTTCAAGTCGAAGACGATTCGATTGCTCGAGTCATCGGCAGCACCTCGCGTCACTTGCGATTGATCGGGGTTCGCCCTGGCAAGACTCGCGTGTTGGTGCAGCAGAAAATGGCCGGCGACGCAGAATCGGTTCGTGAAATTTACGAACTGCATATCGCATCACCCAGCAAAGTTCGTGGTGGCGAGAGCCAACAAGAAAGCTCTTTGATGGAGCTGATCGAACAAAAATATCGCACCGCGTCGGTGCAAATCTCGCGTCAAGGTGATCGCATCATCGTTCAAGGTGAATGCGATGATTCCCGCGACGCGAAAGAAATCGTTCGTTTGATTCGAAAGACTTACTTGGTGCCAGTTGAAGATCAACTGATCCTTCGTTAGTCCCTGTCACGTTCGTCAACCTACCACTACCCAGCCACCGTCGGTCACCGTGCCGCTTTGTTCGTCCTGAGGTTCAATTATGAACAACAACTGGTTTCCACGATTCGCCGCACGAATGTTCGGCACCCTTGCCGCGGTTGGTTTGGCTTGGTCGGGTTTGGGCAACGCTAACACGCATGCTCAGCAATTCGGCGGCCCATCATCTAGCAACACGATGATGCACGATGGCCAAGCGTTTCGTGTCGTGCAAGCCTCTGATCCTGCAGCCGGTGGCTGGGATCTCGGTGCGATGCAATCGGCCATGAACGCTTCGTCGTCCTCCTTTGGCAACGAAGTCGCTCAGGTTGGGCATCATGGCCTCGGCCAAGCTCAATCGTGTGGCAGTTGCGGAACGCAGTGCGGTGGAGCTTGTGGTTCGGCTGGATTCGGCGGCGGAATGGCATGTCCCACATGCGACCCTTATCGTTATGCCAGCGTCGAAGCGTTGTTCATGCGTCGCGAAGGCATCGACAACTTCACCGTTGCTCGCGACTTTGCTCTCGACGATTTGGATTTCGAATGGGCTCCACGAATCACCGTTGGCGTCGTTCCTGACTGCGTCAACGGTTTCGAAGTGGGCTTCACCGGAGTCTTGGACTGGGAATCGGATGTGTCAGTCGCAGCGGTCGATGGTCTGTCGACACTGTTGATCGAAGATCCACTGCAACCAGGCACACTTGGGACGTTCGGTTTCGACGCAGCCGATGAAGCCGACGCTCAACGTCAAATTTATGAATCCCGGTTCTGGTCGGTTGAGATGAACCGAACGATGATGGCCTGGGACGTGGCGAAGTTGTTGATCGGTGGACGCTACATCGACTTTGAAGAAGACTTCAACTACTCAACCGTTAACGGTGCCAACACTGGCCTGCTTCGTAACAACGCTGCCAACCGCATGATTGGTTTGCAGGTCGGAGCGGATATCTACAACCCAATCGGACGATTCTCGTCGAGCTACGTTCGAGCTCGTGCGGGTGGATTCCTTAACATCGCCGAATCGAGCGTGTTGGTTCGCAACGAAACCGACATCCTCGCAAATGGCGCAGAAGAATCGACAGAGCTGAGCGGCATGTTCGAATTCGGAACCGGTGTCCGCTATCAAGTTGGAGAGCTGATGGCCGTCCGCGGAGGCTTTGAAGCTTGGTACCTGACTGGAGTGGCCACATCCGAAGAGCAAATCAGCTCGGCCACCGTCACGCCAACCTTCGGCCGCTCGTTGATCGCCGACGACGATGTGTTCTTCATCGGCCTGACCTTCGGTGCAGAACTGAAGTACTGATCCTGTCACGCGACATCCATGATCGCTTTTGAAAGAGAGCGGTCATGACTTAGCCGCAATCAAAGACAATTCAATGCCATCGACGAGACCGCAAACGGATCTCATCGGTGGCATTATTTTTTGTCTCGTCGGATCTTCTTCTGAAGCCAACGTTTGGCGGAGTCACTGGGGCCGGCTGATGGCGTGTCGGACGAGCGTTTGGATTGTCCGATGCTGTGTTCGATGATGCGGGTCTTGGTGCGGTCCAAGTCTTTGCCGCACTCGGGGCAGATCGTGGGCGGTTGGCTCACGCGAACATTGCACTGGGGGCAGTAATGTTCAATCGATGGTCGTCGTGCGGCTTCAAACAATCCGCCGACCTCTGATGCCGAGAACCAGTTGGAATCGTCTTTACGAATCCTGGTTTCCGCGACGACCGATCCGTCTCGCACCAATGCCAACAATTCGGCGGGCTTGTACGGACCGAGTTGTTCATCGCCTTTCTGAACAAACCAAACGGACATGCTTAATTTTGCTCGATATGGATGCTGCGCCGTCGTCGTTCGGCACGTCGAATGTCATCGATCAAACCGGCCACTTCACCGACGTTGTTGATCCCAACCAACTCCAGCTCGGGATCGCTCTTGTCGGTGCTGATGATGGAGATTGAACCGACCTTGAACATTCGCTGGATCGGGCCCTGTTCGTAGCTTACATCGCTGATGTCGATCACTTCAATTCGATCGGTGCGGCGAGTCAGGATTCCAGTCTTGTGAATGAATCGTTGGCTGGTCAGTTCGTACTGCACACCCAGCCGTTTAGCGGCGTAGTTCAATCCCACCATGATCCAAAGAACTGCGATCACGATCAAAGCGATGCCGAATGTGAGTTGCTCGATGAATCCGGCCGCGACCAGAATGACAACGCTGAGGATGGCCAATCCGATCCAAGAACCAATCATTGCTTTGGGGCTGTAGCCACCTTCCCAAAGTGTCTCTTCTTCTTCGTGATCATCCAGTGATCGCTTCTTCGTGATTTCGTCCATGAACCTTTCTTTAGGAGTGCTCGCCGCTTGCCGCGAATCAGGAGCCGGGGTGGACGATGCCGCCGAGGAAAGCGGATCGGGAACCGACTCCGTTTGAGCGGGAGTGGTGGGGGTTGCGTTTTCGTCTGTTGGGTTGGCCGGGTCAGTCATCGTTGAGTCGTTCCTGTTGATTCAATTCGAGGGTTGGTTCACGAGCGGTTTCAATCCAAAAATCGTGCCAGTGCTGGTAAGTCGTCGCAGAACCAAACAATTGTTCTGAGCCGAAACCGTTGTCCTACTTGGCCGAAATCACCGCGTTCTGGGGCGCGACACCGTGATGGCTCGGTCAGTGAATGTCAGACCAGACACCTCGCATCCGAAGACGTTCTGGACGATCATAGCACACCTTCGAAAGACTCGTGAATCATGCTTGCCCAGTGCACCGGGGCAGAGTGTTTGAAAATCGGGTGAATTTTCTACATTGAATTTGACTGCAAATGCGTTGCCCGTTCTGTCATTCCGATAACGACAAAGTCCAAGATTCGCGGACGGCCGAGGCTGGGTACGTGGTTCGTCGAAAGCGGCTGTGCCAAACGTGTCAGCGTCGTTTTACCACGCTGGAGCAAATCGATGCGTTGAACGTTCGAGTGGTCAAAAGCGACGAAACCCGGGAGCCGTTTGATCGCGAAAAAATCAAGCGTGGGATCGAGCGAGCGTGTTCGAAACGTGCTGTCACCAGCGACGAGATCGAAAAGACCGTCCAAAAAATCGAAGAAGCGATTTACGCTGAATTTGACATGGAAATCCCCACCGCGACGATTGGCGAAGTCGTGTTGCGAAAACTCGCGACGCTGGACGAAGTCGCTTACATTCGATTTGCGAGCGTTTACCGAGACTTTGACGACGCGAAGGATTTCTTGCAGATCGTTTCCAACCTTCAGCGTGACGCTGAAACAGAGGATCGCTGATGAGTCCACGCACCCCACTTGCCTGGAAAAATCTGATCGGCAATCCCGCGCGATTGTGCGTGGCTGCTGCGGGAGTGGGGTTTGCCGCCGTGCTGATGTTCACTCAAAACGGTTTTCGCAACGCGTTGCTGGACAGTCCCGTGCGACTGATCGAAGTGGTCGATTGCGAGTTGGTCGCAATCAGTCCCGCTCGCTACATGTTGCCGGTCGACGAAAGGTTCCCGCGTTCCTTGCTTCGCCGAGTCAAAGCGGATCCGGCGGTGACGGACGTGCAAGCGTTGTTGATCGAGCGAACGATGGCACGCGTGCGAGTCGAAGGCAGTCCATCGCGACCGATTCGGGTGATTTCGGTCCCCGACACTAGTCTTTATTCCCCGGGTTCGAGCGATACATCACGACCCTGGTTGAATATCGCTGGGCTGAACGAGAGTCGCGATGCCTTGCGGCAACGAGATACGGCGCTGGTCGATCGCAAAACCCGGTCTGAATACGGGTTTCAGTTCGACGATTCGGGGAATCCAGCGGATCAGCGAATCGAGTTGTCGAACCAATCGATCGAACTGGTGGGTTCATTCACCTTGGGAACCGACTTTGCCAATGAAGGGTCGTTGCTGATCGCCGAGTCATCGTTTGCAAACTATTTTCCCCGACGCGGCTACGGCAAACCACTCGAAACAGTTGACCTGGGTTTGATTCGTTTGCAGGACGGCGCCTCGCCAGAAGAAGCGGCTGAGCGATTGACGGCAATGGCCGCCGGTCAGTGGCAAGTCCTGACGCGGCAACAAATTCGCGATCGAGAGCAGACGTTTTGGAGCGAGCAAACGCCGGTTGGAATGATCTTTCTGATCGGCACTCTGATGGGATTCGCGGTTGGAATCATCATTTGCTACCAAATCCTGTTCACCAATTTGCAGGACGCGATGTCGGAGTACGCCACGCTGAAGGCGATGGGATACCCCAATCGATTTTTCGTCGGGTTGGTGGTTCGACAATCGGTGTATTTGTCGGTTCTGGGATTCATTCCCGCTGTCCTGATCGCTTTGCTGCTGTTTCGAATGCTCGAATCGTTGACCGGTTTACCGATGGCGTTGACGGTCGCACGCGCCGGGTCCGTGTTGATTCTGACGACGCTCATGTGCCTGATTAGCGGATTATTGGCCCTGCGGAAGCTCGTTCGGGCGGATCCGGCCAGCCTTTTCTGATGCGGCGAGAGATTCGGTCGGCCAGTTCCGTCAGCCCCAGTTCGGCGGAAGATCACACTGGTTTGTGAGGATCGTGGGGCGATACAATGAGGTCGCGATTTCGTGTCCCCCGCGGGCGACGTGCGTTTGTTCGATAGCTTGTTTTCAATTGGTCTGAGTAGTGAATTTCCACGCCAATCTTCGTTTCGATGCCAAGGTCTCCTGGATGACTCGATTGACAATCGCGGCCGTGACCGTTGCCGCAATGTTTTTCGCGATGTCGCTTCCATCGAAAAACGCTCACGCCCAAGGGTTGTTCGATTCGCGGATGCAGATGGGTGATGCGGAGTTTCTGCCCCCACCGCGAAGCATGCGGCAAATCATTCGCGACGCCGAGGAAGCGATCAATGAGAAACGCTACAGCGACGCGGTGGTGCGTTTGGGGAACTTGTTGCTTCGATCTGGTGACAACCCTTCCTCCGAAACGATGCAGGACTATTACTATCCGATCACCGGGGCTGATGATGAAGATCAAGATCAGCGTGGACGACCGCTCAGTGATCAACGCGGCATGTTGGATCGCAATGGGCAGCCGATCGAGGACGAGACGGAACAAGCGGAGGCGTTGGCACGGCTGCAAAGTCGGTTGCCAGCTAGCTTGTTGGAACATGTCCGTGATCTGATCGGTGAGCTTCCAAAAGAAGGTTTGGAAATCTACCAGCTTCGCTACGGGCCGTTGGCGGCCAAACTGCTGGAAGAAGCCGGCCCAAAACGCGACTGGAAAACCGTCGAACGCGTGCGACGAGAAACGTTCCATACCGAAGCGGGATACAAGGCTTCGGTTTTGTTGGCGGTCCGTGAGTGGACGCTTGGCAATCCGTTGGCGTGTTCGTTGCTACTGGATGATTTGGTCAGCGAGCAACGCATCGTTGATCAAGTGGGTGAGTCCGTGGTGATCTTGCATGCCATCGCGTGTGCTCGGTCGGACCGCATGATTCCCTCGCCGCGAAAGTATCCCGAATCATTCACGTCGATGTTCCCGAAGGGCGAAGCCGACGAAGTCGCTTGGAAAGAATTCATTCGGGCGAAAAGCGAATCCGACTTGGTCACCGCTGAATCGTTGGCCGAGAACTATCCCTTGCTGGGTGGCAGCGTGGATCGCAACGGTTCGGGCTCCGGTCAAATGCCGCTGAGCAACCCGCGTTGGATGGTGGAGTCGTCCGCCAGCCCACGCCAGGAACGAATGATTCAGGAGAAGACACAGCAGCTCAAAGCCACCGGGCAATTGCCACCGCCCTCTTGGACTCCGTTGCAGGTGGGCGATCAGTTGTTGATGCGAACAACTCAGCGATTGCTGGGGGTCGATTTCCGAACCGGAAAACGTGTCTGGCAATACCCGTGGTTCAGTACTTCCGAGACCGCTTTGTCGCCCGACCTGACGGACCCGATGGAAGAGGAAGAAGACCCGGTTGATATCCTCGTTCAGCGTGTTTGGAACGATGTTCCGTTTGGCCAAATATCGAGCGATGGCCGCCGAGTCTTCATGGTCGACGATCTGGGCAAGATTGAGATCGAGCGGTTCAGTCCCATTGCGAGCCGCGGGATGTCGTCGTTGGCGAACACGTTGGTGGCATTGGACCTGGAAACACAGGGCAAGATTCTTTGGCGAGTCGGCAAATCGGAATCCATTCCGTCGGAATTGTCCGAAGCCTTTTTCCTGGGGCCGCCACTTCCGTTTCGCGGTGATCTCTATGTGATCGCCGAGATTGCTGGTGAAGTCGTTCTATTGTGCTTGGATCCGGCCGACGGCTCCGTCCAATGGCAACAAGTCTTGGTTGCGGTGGAGTCCGGTGGGATCGGTTCTGATCCGGTTCGCCGCGTTGCCGGAGCCATGCCAACCTATCACGATGGGTTGTTGATCTGTCCGACCGGAGCCGGTGCCACTGTCGCAATCAATCTGGTTGACCGAACGATTCGTTGGGGCAACCAAATCCCGCGAAGCCAAGAGTTTGTTCATAGCATCTACCGTCCCAACACTCGCGTGTCGGCGAATCAGCTCAGTCGTCGTTGGACGCACTCGTTGGCGATCGCAAAGGGCACTTCGGTGGTGCTGACTCCGATCGAATGCGATCGATTGCAAGTTCTCGATGTCTTGTCTGGACGCAATCGCTTCACTCCGAAGAACCGCATCCGATTGGCTTACGTTGCCGGTGTCCAAGATGACATGTTCTTCGTCGTTGGTGCCGACGAAGTGTCAGCGTGTTCGTTGAACGATGGATCGGAAGTTTGGTCCACGCCACCAACTTTGGTTCGACCCGGCCAAAGGATCTCGGGCCGCGGGGTATTTGGAACGGATCGCTACTACCTGCCCACGACAACCGATGAGCTGATTGAAATCTCGCTGAAAAATGGAGAGGTTTTGCAGCGACGAACGGTGCGTTTTCCTTTGGGGAACTTGATTGCGATCGACGGCGAATTGATCTCGCAATCCGCGACGATGGTGGCGGTTGCCTATGGCGAGCGTTCTTTGCAACCACGCGTGGATGCTCTATTGCAGAAGGACCCCGAGAACTTCTTTGCTCTCGTTCGAAAAGCGGAATTGCTGATCGAGCAGGAACAGCGACCTCGGGCACTCGAGTTGCTTCGAAAGGCTCGCGAATTGGATCCCGACAACGATGAAGTGATCATGTTGTCGGTGGAAGCGATGCTCGGCAGCCTCCGCCAAAACCCAAGCGATTCCAGCGTCGATTTGGACGCTTTGATGAAACTTATTGATCAACCAGAACAGCGGGCCGAGTTGTTGGTTCTGCAAATCAAAGGCGCCGTCGATCAATCGGCGGATGCAATTGATCATCCCAAGGCGTTGGAGTTGCTGCTGGATTTGTCGGAACTGGTCCTGCGACATCCGACGCTCAATCGTGACATGGACGCGGTCTTTCCTAACGCGGCGCGACAGTTCACCGTTGACGATTGGATCAGTGCTCGCGTGGCACAGTTGGTGTCCACCGCTTCGGAAGATGAGTTGGCTGACATGACCGGCAAGGTCGAGTCACTGGTTTCAGCACGTGGGAACATGGACGGAACGGCGCTGATGCGGACGCTCCAACATTTTTCGCCCGTCGTGGCGGCGACCAACGGTTTGCGCCGGGACATGGCGGCCCGTGCGTTGCTAATGGAAGACGGTTTAATGGCCGAGCGTCTGATTTGGGCCGATACGATGACGACCGATGACGCGTTGCAGTCGTTGAGCAACGATCGTTTGTTGATGCTCGCGAAGCTGTATAGCAAAGAAGCATGGAATCTCGATCGATCGGTTGTTGGGGATCTACTCGCTCAACGTTTGGGCGACACCGAGCCCGTCGGAGCGGACACTTTCATTGAAGATGCTCTGCAAGCCAATCCCATCCGAGGGCGTGACTATGACATGGGCGAACAATGGCCTCGCGAAGTCGACTTGGAATGGCAGTCGATGAGAATGCCACGGTCCCGGGGCATGATGATGAACGATCGACGCTACGCGAAGTCGACTCATTTGATGGGACGCCAGCTTCGTGGATGGAATGCGATGAGTGACAACATGAACTCGTTGGCATTGATCAACCCGTACGGCATTCACCGCTCGGTTCCCCTCGAAGGTTTTTCGGGAATGCGATCACTCGGCAACGAGTTGACCTACAGCGGTGGATTGCTGCTGTTGTTGACTCAATCGGAGCTGATCGCAGTCGATTTGTTCCGAACATTGGGAGCGAACGGTGAAGAAGCCATTCGATGGAGGCGAACTCTCGGCACTGACGGCCAACCAGTTGCCAAACGTCGAAGCGCCGCGACACCATTCGGCAATCAGATCTATCGAAACATGATGGTCTCAGCGACCGCCGACAATGGTGAGGCACAGTTGATTCTTGGGCCCGTTTTGGGCGATCGATTGTTCTTGTTGCAAGGCACCGAACTGATTTGTCTGGATGCAGTTTCCGGCGAAGAACGTTGGCGAACACCAACCGAAGCCGTTGGGAACGCGGTCGTTCATGCCGAAGGTCGAGTGTTGGTTGTCAGCAAGTCGCAGAATCAAATTGAAAGCTATGACATTCACGACGGCGGATTGTTAGGAATTCAAAAACGAGCGATTGGATCGGTGATCTCGTCACTTGGATCGCACGTGCTGACTGTGACTCGAGTGAATCGAGAAGCTGACGCACCATCCGATGCGAGTGAAGAGTTGAGAGCGAGCTATGAGGCTGCCAAAGAGATGCACGATCCTCAACTGGTTGAGCTGATCGACATGAACTCGGGAGAAACCGTGCTTTTTCGGGTCGCGGATAGTCAAAATGTCAACGAGGCCTCGGCCTATGCCGAGATGACCGACGGACGCTACTTCACGTTGCTGGATCACACTGGACGAACAACGATTTGGGACTTGTTGTCGGGACGCGAAATTTCTGACGTGATGGTGCCGGCTCGGAAGGGTTTGTACGGCGTTTCCGTGATGTCCCTTCAAGATCAAATGGTGGTTCTGCCACGGCATCGTAAACCGAGTCGCGACCTTGCGTCGTTGCGTTCGGTGTCTGTCTCGGGTGGGGCGACGGTCCAACCAATCACCGCGATGCACGCGATCTCGACGGTGGATGGATCGATTCGTTGGAGTCGTTCATTCGATGATGCTTGGGGTTGCACCGTGGAGCAACCTTGGGTCACGCCGATGTTACTCCTCGTGCGAGCTCACCTGACCGTTCCGGGCAACGGCGTGCGGCGTCGGCAAATGGATGTGATGGGAATCAGCACGGTTGATGGCGAAACGCTGCATGAAATCGATCGCAAAGAAACAAGCAGCAACACGAACGTCATCGAAAGTCGGGTGAAATTGATTCCGCATCGCAACACGATGTTGGCTGAGATTCAATTGGAGCTGCTGACTTATACGTTCAAGGAAGAAGGGTCCGACGACGATGTGGATTCTGAAGCGGATCCCAAAACGGATGAAGTCGATGAGTTGGACAGGACAAAAGAGGTAGTGCCGGAGTGATCTAATTCAAGGGAACTCAAGTCATTCGGCGGATGGTTCTTTGCCATAACCACCGCCGCCGGGAGTTTCCATGATCAACCGATCGCCCGCATCAACTTCTTGGCTGGTCGCGAAAGGAAGCTCCGTCCGCTGAGACTGATGCACCAAGGTTTGACGTCCCGATCGACCAGATTCTCCACCGTGCATTCCGTACGCGCGCGTGGTTCGTCGCGAGGTGATGAGCGAAAGCGTCAACGGGCGAAGGAATTCCATTTCACGAATCATTCCGTCACCGCCTCGGTTCTGCCCTGCTCCACCACTGCCACGACGGATCGCAAAACGCCAGAGGCGAACCGGTAATCGTGACTCCAAAATTTCAGGGTCGGTGATTCGGGTGTTGGTCATGTGTGTGTGGACCGCGTCCGCACCCGATGCATTTGCCGTCGCACCGGCTCCGCCGCCGATGGTTTCGTAGTAGCCAAAGGTTGAGTCGCCGAGCAGCAGGTTGTTCATCGTGCCTTGAGATGCGGCCGCGACGCCCAGTGCTCCCAGCAGCACATCCACCACGCGATTGCTGGTTTCGACATTTCCTGCGACCACCGCGGGGCTGGTTTCCGGTGTTGAACCGGCAGGAGGCGACAGCAATCCGTTCGGGATGATCAGCTCGATTCGTTTGAGCACTCCATCGCAAAGAGGCAATTCACCCGGCACGACACAGCGGAGCACGTACAGCACGGCTGCGGTCACGATGGATGGAGTGGCATTGAATCCGTTGGCGTGCACGGGGCCGGTGCCCGCAAAATCAATTCGCAAGCGACCGGTGGATTGGTCCGGTTGCATTGAGACTCGGATCGGCGTTCCGTCGTCGAGTGAATCTTCAAAGTTTCGCGGCGCGGTTCCCAGGGTTTCGATCCAGGCAGCGGTTGCTTCACCAGCGACATGCAGGAGCTGTTTCAGCAGTTGCGTTAAACGCGTCTTGGTCATCGAGCCTGCCAGCGTTTGAATTCGATTCGCACCGGCCTGCCCTGCCGCTTCCGCCGCCGCGATGTCAGCCATGTTCTCATCCACATTTCGCGAAGGATACGTTGCACTGCCAAGTAGTTTGCGAATGTGAGCATGATGAGATTGCCCGTTACGAACCAAACACTCGTTGTGCAGGACGACGCCTTCTTCTGCGAGACAGGTGGCCGCGGGTGCCATCGATCCTGGGACCATGCCACCGATTTCAGCGTGATGGCATCGCGACGCGACGAAGAAGTCGCAGGGCCAATGCTTTGGACGTGACGAAGTGGTTGTGTCGTCATCACAAAAGACAGGAGTCACGACGGTGATATCCGGTAAATGCGAACCACCGGCGTAGGGATCATTGCTGATGTAGGAATCGCCCGGAGACATTTCCGGGTAGTCCGAAATTAGGCTGCGCACCGTGTGGCTCATCGCACCCAAATGCACGGGCACGTGTGGTGCGTTGGCAACCAAAGATCCATCGCCCAGGAACACAGCGCAACTGTAATCGCGACGCTCTTTGACGTTGACGCTGACACTGGTGCGGCGAATGACTTCGCCCATCGCTTCGGCGATGCCCTGCACTCTTCTCGCCGCGATTTCCATCGCGATGGTGTCGTCCAGCTGTTCCGTGCCGAGCGCCGACGAGTTTGATTCAGCTGAAAGAGCGGACTCTTTGCGGATTTCTAAAATCCCGTCGCTGGACATCGTCGCCACCCAACCTGGTTCGACGACCAAAACAGAATAAGGGCCTGCCACGACCGATGGTCCAGATATTTCCTGACCTGTGAAGATCGACTCTCGGTCCCATAGATCAACTTTCCGATAGGCTCCCTGAACCCACATCGAAATTGCTTCCGGTTTCGCGGGTGTGGAGGCCGTCTTAGTGGAATTCGCTGAGGTTTCGGGTGCCGCCTCGTTTGAGTTTTGATTTCGCTCGATCGTCGCTTCGCAGCGGACGGCCACGACTTCGATGGGCATGGATGACCTGACGTAACCAAACGTGGACTGATGCTTCGCGTCAAAACGATCGGGAAGTGTCTCCAGCGGAAACAAATCGATCGTCAATGTTGACTGCGTCCCCAGTGGTCTCGCGTCGCATTGATGCACGACTTGCAGAGAAGTGTTCTGCGGGGTGTTTTCTTCTTGCCGAAGTTGTTGATCACATTGGTCGAGTGTCCGATTCGCGGCTGATTGCAGCGCCGGGATCTGCTCGGAAATGAACGTTCGTGTTGTCGTATCAGCGGCATCCGGAATTGAGTGGGCGACGGTGAGTTGCACTGATTCGGTCGCGATACGGCCGATCGACGCGGCACCCATTCCGACCGCCGACAACAAACCCGAATCGGGATGGTCGATCACATGAGTTATCTCTAGCGAGTCAGCGATTTGGCAAAGGTGACCACCCGCGGCGCCTCCAAATCCGACCAACGCCATTCGTCTTGCATCACTACCGGCGGCGGTCGTGACGACCCGGACCGCTTCGGCCATTTGCGTGATTGCCAATTGCAGAAAACCGTCGGCGAGTTGTTCTGGTGAAAGCGTGCTGTCGGTTGCCAGCTGTTGATGCGTTTGTTGCAGTGCCGTTTGAGCGGCCACCAAATCCAATGGGAATGGGAAGCGATCGGTCGGCAGTCGACCCAACAAGACATTGACATCGGTGACCGTCAGCGGGCCGCCGTGGCCGTAGCAGGCTGGGCCCGGGAAGGCTCCGGCACTGTCAGGGCCGACCGTCAGCCGTCCGTCGCGGATGGCACAGATGGAGCCGCCGCCGGATGCGATCGTGTGAATGTCCATCATCGGAGTCAGCACACGGATGCCGCCGATCATGCTCTCTTGTCGTCGTCCGACCGAGCCTTCAAAACGACTGACATCGGTGCTGGTGCCGCCCATGTCCAATCCAACGGCACCGGAAACACCGCACTGTTTGGCAACTTCACCAAGTGCAACGACACCACCGGCGGGGCCGGACAGCACGCTGTCTTTGCCTCGGAAACCGGCTGAGGCGACAAGATTGCCGCCGCTGGTCATCCATCTTAGATGACAGGTCGTTTCGCCACCAAATTGCTCCCAGACTCTTGCAACATAGGATTCGAGTATGGGCAGCAAGTAGGCATCCAGCGTCGTCGTCTCGGCTCGCGGCACGATTCGTGGAAGCGACGCCACCTCGGTCGAGCAAATGACGTCGTCGAAACCGACCTCGCGGGCAATTTGCTGGACGATTCGCTCGTGGGCGTCATTGCGATGGGCATGCAGCAAGCAAATCGCCAGCACCACTTTTTCGGGGCCGCTGGCTTTGAGTTCCAACAAAGATGAACGCAAGTGCGATTCATCAACGGGAATCAGCTCTTCGCCGCTCGCGTTCAGTCGGCCGCGAATCTCCAGCACTTGAGATGCCAAGGGTTGGGGCTTCACGATGTCGAGCGCAAACAGGTCTGGTCGGTCTTGAGTCCCGATGGAGAGAAGATCCGCGAACCCTTCCGTGATCAACAGTGCCGTGGGCGCGCCGTTGCGTGTGAGCAACGCGTTGGTGCCTCGCGTGGTTCCCATGCGAACCGATAGCGATGGAAGCGGTTGCGACAACGGGCACGACAGCAAGACTCGCGTCGCCAAAATCGGCGATTCGATCCCGGCATCCAACACCCAGTTTTGATCGCGGCGAAGTTGGGTCGCTGGTCCGTCCAGTTGCAACTGAACCTTGCCGGAACTTTGTCGTCGGCAACTTAATACGGTGAACGATTCACCTCGCACCGTCGATCCAGCTTGCTCGCGGAGCTTGGCGGTTTCCCAGAAAGCGTCGATGGCAAACGCGGGTGGGAGCTCGACTTCGACCTGAGTGAAGTTGTCGCTGTGGTCCAGGACTCGAACCGACACCAATCCGCTGCTGAGAACTTTGATGGCGTCGCGTTGGCGATGTCCGTTTGAATCGGTTTGTTGAACGAGGCAATCGGTGAAGGTGCCGCCGACATCAACCCAGACTTCAATCTGTTCGGTGTACATGGAGTGTCAATTGGAGTTTGAAAAGCTGGTCATCAACATGTCAGCGATGGCGACCGCGCTGTCACTCAACCAAATCGCGGTCTCTGACGCCAAGCAGATAGAGAACAGCGTCCAGCCCCAACGTGGACATGCGATGTTCGGCTGATTCACGCACGATCGGTTTGGCGTGAAAGGCGATCCCCAAACCGGCGCGGGAGAGCATGGGCAGGTCATTTGCACCGTCACCGATCGCGATCATCTGTTTGCGATCGACGCCTTCGTTCGCGGCGAGTTGTTCGAGCAGCAAAGCTTTGCGTTCGGCATTGACGATGGGGCCGAGGACTCGGCCGGTCAGCTTTCCATCGACGATCTCGAGTTGATTGGCGTGCACATGGTCGATGCCCAGCAACTTCTGAAGGTGTTCACCAAAGTAGGTGAAGCCACCACTCAAGATCGCGGTCGTGTATCCAAAGCGACGCAGGTTCGAAAGCAAACGCTCGGCACCTTCGGTCAGCTGCAACCGCTCAGCGACTTTTGGAAGAACGCTCTCGGGCAATCCTTCGAGCGACTGCACTCGTTGGCGAAGCGACTCGTCAAAGTCGATCTCACCTCGCATCGCCGCTTCGGTGATCGCACTGACCTTTTCTCCAGCACCGGCTTCTTTTGCCAGTTCGTCAATCACCTCGGCTTGTAGTAGCGTCGAATCCATGTCGAGCGCGACGATGCGACGGTTGCGACGGAAGGCGTCATCACGTTGCCATGCCAGATCCAAATTCAACCGATTTGATAGTTCCAGCAGGCTGGCTTTAAGAGCGTTTGCATCAGTGGGATCACCACGCAACGAGAACTCCACGCAGGCACGTGTCAGTTCGTCACCTGGTTCGCGTTCGGGGCGACCTGACAATCGCGTGATCACGTCGATGTTCAGACCTTGGTCGGAGACTAACCGGCTGACTGCAGCAAACTGTTCCGCGGTGACGGACCGTGAAAGCAGTGTGAGAATGAAACGTGATTTGCCTTGCCGTTTCACCCATGCGTCATAGTCCGGATCGCAAACGATTTTGGCTTTGCATTTCAGACCGAGTTTGCGACTCTTTCGCCGCATCTTTCGCATCAGGCGTTCGGGATCTTCGGTGCCAGGGATCTGGACCAGCATTCCAAGTAACAGTGATCGGTGAATCACGGCTTGATTGACGTCGATGACTCGGCAATTGAAACGATGCAATCGTTCCGAGATGGACGCAGTCAAACCCGGGCAATCGTCGCCGGTGAATCGCAGCAAAACGATTGTGGGCGGACGCGTTGGAAGGGAAGAGGTTCCGAGCGGGGATGGCAAAATGGAATCGTTCACAACAGCGGTGGGGGTTGGCTTAGGAGCGTTCGTGGTGACTGGCACAATCAATCGCTGTGAAAGAGTGAAAGGACTTCGTCGGCATCGGATAAATCGATCAAGGCGACGATGATGTCGTTGACTTCCAGCACGTCGCTGGCGGTTGGGACGCGTACAAATCCGTCACGTTGGATCGCTGCGATCAGGCATCGCCCCGCCAAAGGCAGGTTCGCCAGCGACGCCTGCGTGACGGCGGATCCTTCCAGGATTTCCAATTCGTAGACGCCGATGGAACCGTTGGGCAATTTGCTTTGGCTGATGATGGCGCCTTCGTTGAGGAACCCAAGGATTTGGCGAGCGACGACGTCTCGTTCACTGACGGCCAAGTCGATGCCAAGCTTTCCGACCACGTTGGCGTAATCGGGACGCCCGACAACACACATCACGCGTGACGCGCCCAGTTCACGAGCCTCAACGCCCGCCATGATGTTGTTTTCATCGTTGCCCGTGCAGCCGACGAAGTAGTCGACTGTGCCGCCACCTTCGTCTTCCAATACGCTGCGACGGTTGGCGTTGGCATGCACGACGGTGACATCTGGCAATAGTTTGGACAGTTGTTCGCAACGTTTCGCGTCTTGTTCGAGCAGCACGGTACGGAAGTCTTCCCGGCCAAGCAGTCCGGCCAAGTGATAACCGGTTTCACCGCCGCCGGCGATCATGACCTTGGATTGTTTGCGGCGTCGTTTCTCACCACCAAAGATTTGCCGTGCAACGCTCACAGCGTCCGGCATCCCAACCAAGCTGACTCGGTCACCGGCACGAGTTTCGTCGGCACCGCTGGCGATCCACATGCGTCCTTCGCGTGCGAGCGAGCCGACGCGAACGCTGGGCGGAAGCTGCAATTCCATCAGCTTCTTGCCAGCCGCCGCGGAGCCTGCCGCGACGTCCATTTCATAGACTTGCAGTTGTCCACGAGCGAAGTGTTCGAGCGGGATCGCATCGGGGTTGCGAATCGCTCGGGCGAGTTCCGAGGCGGAGAGCTGTTCGAGCGAAAGCAAACTGTCGATTTGAAAATGTCTTTGGTAATCAAACGTCGACAGGTCGCGAAAAGCGGGAGCATAAACGCGTGCGATTGCCCGACGAGCCCCCAATGCTTTCGCCATGCTCGCGGCGACAATGTTGACTTCGTCGTCTCCGGTAACGGCGAGGCACAAGTCAGCGCTGAGCACGTCGGCCGAGAACAGCACGGTGCTCTGGGAGGCATTGCCTTCGATTGCCCGAACATCCAATTCGCTGTTGATTGATCGAACGATTTCAGGATCGCTGTCGATCAGCGTGACGCTGTGCCGGCGTCTGCACAGCATGTCAGCGATCCAGCGTCCAACCGTCCCACCACCGAGGGTCAGAATCCTCATCGGCTCAGACCATCCAGTCCAAGAAGAGAACCAGGGCGAAAACGACCGCCATGAAACCGGTGATCCAGCGGGCCGTGTGGAAGGCGTGCCGAAGGATCAGCGACAAATCCTCGTGCCGTGTTGCACCAAATACCAATGAGATCGCAATGATCAGTGGCAGGTAGTACAGCAAATAGGTGGGCGATATTGAAAGCACAGCGGATTCCAGGAAAGGTTCGAAGAACGAGCATCCTAGATCAAACCACCGCCGATCGGCAATGTCACGCGGAGAGAGCTCCTAGCTCCTAGCTCCTAGCTCCTGTGCTCCTGTGCTCCTGTGCTCCTGTGCTCCTGTGGCCCTGTGGCCCTGCCCCACTTCCCTCCTTCTCCACGCCCGCTGGGGTATGATGCCCCCTTCAGCGAGATTTCCCCGCCAGACAGCCACGAATTGCAACCATGATCGGAGAGACGCAGATGAGCAGCGAATTGAGCGGCAACCAGCAAACAAGAAGACGTGCAAACTTTGGGATGAAACTTGGCCCGATGGCCATGGTCGTTTTGTCGGTTTTGCAAGGGAGTCCGGCGATGGCGGAAACACTGAACGTTTGGTTTGGAACCACGACGCCCCGAGGCGGCGTTAGCGAAGGGATCTACCACGCCACCTTCGATACCAAATCGGGCAAACTGAGTCCGGCGACCTTGGCGGTCAAAGCCCAGCAACCCGGATTCTTGGCGATGCACCCGAGCAAGCCCGTGCTGTATGCCTCCAGCGGAAGCGGCGTCACAGCCTACCGTGTGCAAGCTGAATCGAAGGACGCGAAATTGGTTGAAATGGGATCGGTCGAGAGCGGCGATGGTGGAGTCGCACACTTGGCGACCGATCGCACGGGAAGCGTGCTGCTTTCGGCACAATACGGCGGTGGCTCAACGACGTTGTACGAATTGGCCGAAGACGGATCCGTCGCGCGTCGTGTGGAGGTCCATGAACATGACGATCTGTTGTCACCGGCAGGGTCGGGTGTGGCTGGCAATCGACAAAATGCACCACACGCTCACTGGGTCGGCACGTCGCCCGATAACCGATTCGCGTTCACTCCCGATTTGGGAATGGATAAAGTCGTGATTTGGAAACTGGATCCGAACAGTCCATCGCTTACGCATCATGGTTTTGGCGAAGGGATTCCCGGTGGTGGGCCGCGTCACATGAAGTTCAGCCCTGACGGCAAACGTATCTATTTGCTCAACGAACTGACACTATCGGTCACCGTGTTCGACTACGACGCGGAGACGGGCACGATGACCGCCGGACAAACCATCCCTGCCCTGTCGGAAGAAACCAAAGCGAAAGAGCGTTTCAAGAGTTCGTCCGAAATTCGCGTTCATCCGTCAGGCAAATTTGTGTACTCCGCCAATCGTGGCCACGACAGCATCTCCGTCTTTCGCGTTGATGAGGCGGGGCAATTGGAACTGGTCGAGGTCGAAGCCATCCGCGGCGGTTGGCCTCGCAACTTCAACCTCGATCCCAGCGGTCGCTGGTTGATTGCTGCGGGCAGAGACAGCCACACCGCCACGGTATTTGAAGTCGACGGGGACACTGGCGAACTGACCTTCACACGTCAAACCCAACAAGTCCCCACTCCGATCTGCGTGCTGTTCAGCAAGTAGAGTGGGAATCGAGCGTCTATCGTTGACCGATCAGTCGCTTCATGTCGGTCATGGAATTTGGCCCTCAGTCAGTGAGGGTGTTTTGGTGGAGCGTTCGAAAGGCTTCCTCGAGTCGAGCGCGAGCCGAATCGGCCTGTTCATCATCTGCCGCTGCTGGTGATTCGGCCGGCAGTTGGCGTGCGTCCCACAGTTGATCCTTCTGACTGAATGCACGCCATGAACCGTCAAACAAACTCTCGCCTTTTCCGCTGATCGCGTGGTGAACCCACGGTCGAAGTTCACCGGTTTGCCCGTGAATCTGTGGAACGATGCTGCGGCCATCGACGGTCAGCGATTCAGGAATTGCGGTGTTGGTCAATTCGCAATACGTGGGGAATAGGTCAACGACATCCACCAAGTCGTCACAAACCTGGCCGGTGGGTACCGATGGCGGTCCCCAGACGATCAGTGGAACGTGAGTGCCCGCGTCATTCAATTCGAATTTGCCGCCGTTAACGTTTCCGGCACGCGTATGACGAGTGTGTTTCCGTTCCCCCGGTTGTCCGAATTTCGGATTGTCAAAGTCGACCTCGTGCGTGCCATTGTCACCCATGAATACCACGTAGGTGTTGTCTCGGATTCCAAGTCTTTCCACCGCATCGAGCAACCGGCCGACCAATTGGTCCAAGTAGCCGACCATGTGTGTGAGTCGGGGTTGCCGATTCAGTCTTCGATCTTCGGGGGTTTCGACGATTGGATCGTGCGGAAGCAGTTCATTGTGGATGATCAAAAAGGGTTGGTTCGCAGCTTGTGCCTCAGCCATTTGCTCAATCACATAATCGACCAACACATCAGGACCGAATCGCTTCTGGATGTCTTTCCGAATTTGGCCGTCCTCGTTGAACGTCGGATTCCAATGTCGTGACGTCTTTTCTCCGTCCCGCCAGATCTGCCAGACACACCAAGAATCAAAGCCCGCGTTGCGGATGTGGTTCGGCCAGACTTCGAGTGTTGCCAGTTGCCATTTGCCGGTCACGCTGGTGGTGTAGCCGTTTGCACGCATCAGTTGCGGGAAGGTGGGCATCTTGCCGAAGTCCACTTTTTGGTGTGTTCCCTTGTGCACCGGCAGGACTCCAAGATGCGAATGGCGAAACGGATAAAGCCCTGTCAGTAGGCTGACTCGCGAGGGTGTGCAGACGGGGCTCGCGTAGGCCCGGTTGAACCGCACGCCTTCCGCTGCCATGGCATCCAGCTTTGGGGTGGTGAAATCGAGGCCGTCATAACACTGCAGCGTTTCGTAGCCGAGGTCATCAGCGTAGATCATCAAGATGTTTGGTTGAGGCGTGACGCTGGTTGGCTCAATGGCACTTGATGCGGCGAGAGACCAAAAGCAGGTGCATAGCAAGACAACTAGGAAAAACGAGGCTCGGAACATGAAGTGATAGACCAGGAAAAACGCGTGCCATGAAAACGGGGTGGGTTTGCAGAGATAGTGTAGATTGCTGGCGTAGTTTTTGGGTGAAAGGTCATTGCTGAGAAAATCGTTCAAGTATTCACCAGCGGAAAAGAGTGTTTTCGAATGAAGAGCAAACGGGTTGCCATCGTCACCGGTGGGTCGCGTGGGATCGGTTCGGCGATCGCTGAACGATTGGCGAGCGATGGTTTGGCGGTTGTGGTCAACTACTCGAGTAGTCCCAAGGCGGCTGACGAGGTGACTCAGCGAATCACAGACGCAGGCGGCGAAGCAAAGTCGTTTCAAGCAGACGTGAGTGACGCAGACGTGGTCAAAGGACTCTTTGATTTCGCGACGGAGTCATTCGGCGGGGTGGACGTGCTGGTGAACAACGCGGGCATTCTGAAAATGCAAACGATCGCGGAGACTTCCGACGAGGAATTTGGTCGGCTGGTCGATATCAACCTCAAAGGTTGTTTTCACACGATGCGAGAAGCGTCCCGTCAACTGCGCGATGGTGGTCGTGTGATCAATCTGTCATCCAGCGTCATCGGATTGCGGATGCCAAACTACGGTGTTTATTCAGCGACGAAAGCGGCTGTGGAAGCCATGTCGGCTGTATTGGCAACCGAACTGAGAGGACGGCAGATCACGGTCAACTCCGTCGCACCCGGTCCGACCGCCACCAAGCTTTTCCTGGATGACAAGTCGGATGAGTTGATCGATCGGCTGACAAAGATGTCGCCGCTGGAACGACTGGGAGAGCCGAATGACATTGCATCCGTGGTGTCCTTTTTGGCCGGCCCGGATGGGGCTTGGGTGAACGGTCAGACGCTACGGGCCAACGGGGGAATCGTTTGAAAGTGGAAGGGGCCGCGAGCACGAGCACGAGAAGCTAGAAATCAGCGGATGTTGGTCTGCTCGATTTCGGTGAGTTCTCGCTCGGCGTTGGTGACACTTCGGCCGCCGATCTTTTGACGCCAGCGTTCTGATTTCATTGCCATAGCGTACAACCCAAATGAGACCGCGATTCCGATCACGCCCACAATCAGTGACGGGGAAAGTGAGTTGGGGCGCAGGACCTGATCGAACCCTGCCGCCACGACGACGGGGATCCAAATCAACCACCATGCGAAGCCGATGATGGGGCCGACCCACAAAGAAAAACGCCTGACCGCGTCGAGCTTTTCGCGAATTTCGGTGATCGGTTGGGACGTGTCGATGCGTTTGATTCGAACCAAGACGTTGGCCGCCGAAATGATCAAGAACAACCCGTAGACGTGCACGATCACGCCGCTGACCAATCGATGTGGCACGTGCGTGTTGGGGGCCCAACAGTAGGCACCCAATGCGATGAGAGCGACTCCGATCAAAATTTGAAGCACCTGGCCGACACCCAAAGGTCGCAACGCCGATTTGACCCGCTCCATGAGTTGGCGACGTGTCAGGAGCAATCGGCCCGCGAGTTCTTGCTCTTGAATTCCGACGGAGGAAGGAACGCGGTCTCGTTGAGAAGCTGAGTCGACGATCTGGGTTGGAGCGAGCGCGGCACGGTCACCTGAGGCAATGGATTGCACGTCCGATTTGATTTGGCTGGCTCGTTGATAGCGTCTGCGAGGTTCTTTCTCGAGCGTTCGCAGAACAACATCATCCAATCGAACATCGATCTCGACCTTTTGCGATGGGGCCGCGAAGCGACCGATCGGAAGTTCACCGGTCAGCATCTCGTAGAAGACGACGCCGAGTGAATAAATGTCAGCACGATGGTCGACACCGCGTGCACCTTCGAGTTGTTCAGGTGCCATGTACCGCGGCGTGCCCATGATCTGGTGGGTGCCCGTGAGCGCCGATGTTTGGTCTTGATCGCCGAGAAGTCGCGAAAGTCCGAAGTCGGCGATCTTCACCGAGCCATCGATCGCCATCAGGATGTTTTCTGGTTTGATGTCGCGGTGAATGACGCCGTTGTCATGAGCGTACTGAAGCGCGTCGCAAAGATGCGGCACGATCGCGAGTGCATGATCGGGAGCGAGTTGGCCTGCCGCGACGACATCCCGCAGCGTGGATCCGTCGACGTATTCCATCAAGAAATAGTACGTGTCGTCGACGTGTCCGAACTCATAGACTGAGACAATATTTGGATGGTTCAATTTCGCGAGCGTGCGAGCTTCACGAGTGAACCGCAATGCGAACTTGACATCGTGTCCGAATTCTTCGGGCAGGATTTTAAGGGCAACGACACGATCCAGGCCTTCTTGGCGAGCTTTGTAGACCGCACCCATTCCGCCCGCGCCGAGTAGTTCGGTGATCTTCAAATTGGGGAATTGCTCGCCCAGTTGTTCGACCGACGGTGGGATGAAGGCTCGTTTGGGTTGGTCGCTCCCGCGGAACGCGTCGCGGATGACGGAGACGCTATTGGGAAAGCGATCCAGGTAGTCTTGTTCGGTTGGGTTCTCGGATCGTCGCCGGCGATAGTCGACATCCAAAACGACCAATTCAGCCAACAAAACGTCTCGCTCCTCGGGTGAAATGTCCTCCGTCAGAGCCGATTCGATCGAGGGGGATTGGTCGGATTGCCATTTGCGTTCGAACTCGGCGCAAAGGTCATCAATTCGTTCCAAGGTCGCGATCGGTAGTTTTTTCTGGCGAATGCTCATCGAACAGTTCCTGTTGACATTTTTCACGGATGAGGTGCAGACGACGCTCGATCGTCCGTTCAGAGCATCCAAATCGTGTGGCGAGTTCCGCGTTGGAATACCCTTCTAACTTGGCACCCGCTAAATCTCTCAACTGCCCGACACCCAAATGCGAAAAAAATTGCTCGACCGATTCTTCCATCATCAAAACCATCTCGGGTGAAGGCTCGTCGCCGATGGCTTCGATGAAAGTTCGGTCGTCATCGCGTTTGTCGAGGGAATGGAGCTGCACGTTGCCGCCGCGACGTTGACGTTGATCACGGCGACGTTTGTCCACCACTTTGCGAGCCGACATCTTCAACAATAAACGCCACAGATCGTCTCGGTCGGAAAGATCCGGAAAACGGCCCTTTTGAGCCGCCGAGTAGAAACTGTCGAAGACGCTCAGGACGATGTCCTCTTCATCTGAAACGGCTCGGTTTTGGCCAAAGAGTTTGTTTCGGACCGATCCGACCAAGCGGTCATAGTAGTGCTGCCAAATCTGGTTGGCGGCAATGGAATCACCGTCTTTGACTTGGTCGATCCAGTGGCTGACATTTTGAGGTTCCGACATGGAAGACAACTGTGGCATTGCGCGGCACCCGTGACAACACCACGACGATGTCGCTTTCAATCGTTGGCGGCGTTCGTCCCGATTTTTCAGTTCGTTCCCGGTTCCCGGACCACTCGGAACCCCGTGTAGATCGTCGCGTCGGCTGCTTCAGCAAACGTGCGGATCGAACATCGTACGGAGGCCGGAGCGCAGGTCCAAGCTCCGCCTCGCATGCTCCGCCAATCCCCGCAAGCATGTTGTGGTGTTTCCTCCAGCATCACCGGATCGGTCACGGTGAACTTTGATCGTTCCGGCCAGGGGACGTCATTCAGGTAGTTTCGATAGAGATCGGCTGACCAGCGATCTTGGCACCATTCCCAAACGTTGCCGTGCATGTCATGCAGACCCCATGGGTTGGGATGGAAGCGAGCGGTCCGGGCGGTGAAGACCACACCGTCGCCGTCGTTCGCCTCCAGTTTGATCGCCCGCTGATAGCGGGTTGTGTTTGGCTGAACAGCCTCGAGTGCACCATCGGCAACGTTGGCATGAACGTAGGCATCGTCCGGGGCACTCCCCCAGGAATACCATGTTGATTGACCAGCACGGCAGGCGTATTCCCATTCGGCTTCGGTCGGCAGGCGATACGTCGCGGTTTCCTGTTCCGAGAGCCACTGACAGAACTTCACCGCGTCATTCCAACTGACGGCGACGACGGGATGATCATCGGATTGTTCAAAGCCGGGAGTTCTCCAAGTCACATCGGAGGACTTTCGAAAGCGGTCGACGTAGTCCTTTTCCTCTGGAAAGCATCCCAAGGCTCCACCGTTCTTTTCGGCGTCGGTTCGATACCCGGTGGCTTCGATAAAGGCACGGAACTGAGCGACCGTGACTTCCGTGGTTTGAAGCTCAAACGGTTTTGTGAGCACCACCAAATGCGCTGGCGAATCAAAACGGAATTCTTGAGGATTGCTGAAGGCATGAGCCAATGCAAATTTGCGATCACGCTGGTTCGATTTGTCAAAACCTCGTCGGTATTCACCTGGTTCGATTGCAACGAACTGCATGCCGATCGAATTGGTCTGCGTTTGCCGAGTCGGTTCATCCGCTCGGCTTGGCAGCGTCAAAAACACTGCCAACACGAGAGCCGATCTCAGGCGATTGGTACACAGTTGAATCATGCGAGAAGTTCCCCGATGCTTCCCGTGCTGTCCTGGAACTCACCGTCCACGTTCACTCCCATCCGTTCAACCATGGTTTGCCACAGTGAAGAAAGCGGCGTGTTGTCTTTGAGTTGAAGGTGCGTTTGGTGGCGGATGCCGAGCCCGCTGCCGCCGGAAATCATCGTCGGCAAGATGTCCTTGCTGTGGCCGATTCCCATGCCGCTGGAGAACCCAAGCAACGTGTTGTCCAGCAAGGTGCCCTCCCCTTCGCGAACGTACGCCAAGCGGTTCAGGAAGTGACTCCAGTGTTGCATGTAGATCGTGTCGACCCGGGCAAGTTCTTCCAGGTTCTTTGGGTCGTTGCCGTGGTGCGTCAGTTCGTGATAGCCCTTGGAAACACCAAATTCCGGGTACACGCCACCGGCCAATTCAGTTCGAACGACGTAGCTGACCACACGCGTGGAATCTGTTTGAAACGCCAGTGCGATCAGGTCGTACATCAATTTCGCGTACGTGTCGTAGACGAACTTCCCATTGCCCTCCGGCGCGACGGCTTTTTCGTAATCACCAAACCCATCGAGGTTGGGGGACGGTTTGGGACGATCGGACCAGTCCATTTCGCGTCGCAGCGTCGTTTCGACTTCGCGAATGGAATGGAAGTATTGGTCCAGTTGTTGACGATCGGATTGGCTGAGTCGTGTTTGCAATTGTTTCGCATCCGACAACACCGCATCGAGCACACTGCCGCGTTGTCGGAATTCGTCACTTTGTTTGACGAGTTGTTGGGAGTTGGGCGGGCGAAAGAGTTGGTTGAAAATGGTCTGCGGATCATTCTCGGCGGCCAATGGGATGCCCTGTCGATTCCATGAAATGGTCGCCAGAGCTTGCGAGCCAAAGCCGGTACCGCGTTTGACTGACAACTGCAATGACGGGAACCGAGTGTGTTTGCCTTGCACTTCGGCGGCCAATTGATCGGGCGAGATCGTTTGTTTTTCGCCGCGAGCGATCGAGGTCGCAAACGGGTAGGCACCGTCGTGACCGCCACCGTGACTGAGCGAGGTTCCCGACAGAACCGTGAACTGATCGCGTTGCTTTTCCAGTGGCTTCAAGATGCGAGACATTTTCGCGTCTTGCCCATAGCCTTCCGGGTAGAACTGCCGCATGTTCATGCCCGTGCCAAAGTAGAACATGCCCATCCGTGGGACGGCCCTGGTGGATTCCGCGGCGGAGGCCGTTCGCGGCAACATCGCTTCCAACCAAGGCAACGCCAAACAGGTGCTGGCCCCACGCAGAAGCATCCGGCGGTTGAGCGTCTTGAGTCGTGGTTTGTATGACGGTTTGCTCATCGGGACACAAATGCCTGGCTGGTGACAATGGATTGAATCAGTGCTCGGAAGGTGTCGCCTTCCGCTTTCATGTCGGTGACGACGCGATTCAGGGTTGCGTCATCTTCAGGTCCGACGGGGCGGCCAAATGCGTAGACAAACACCTTTTCCGCCAAGGCTCGGCGGAAGCGATCGCTTTGTTGCAGCAGCAACTCCCGGAAATCATCAAAGCCTGCGAATTCGTTGCCGTTGGGGAGTCGGCCGCTGGCGTCGATCACAGGCAGATTGCGACCGCGAAAATTTTCGCCGTCTTGTTTTTCACGCCATTGCCCGACGACGTTGAAGTTTTCCAACGCCAGCCCATAAGGATCGAGCGAGCGATGGCAGGCCGCGCAGGCTTCGATTTGTTGGTGCTGCAGCAAGCGTTCTCGGACGGTCAGGCGTTGGCCTTGGATGTTGGGTTCGACTTCGCCCGCGTTGGGTGGCGGTGGATCCGGCGGGTTGTTGAACAAGACTTCCCGAACATAGACCGCTCGCGAAACCGGTTTGGTGCGAGTGCCGTCCGATCCAGCTTGGTGCACACCTGCCATCGCCAGCAACCCACCACGCACGGAATCCGGTGGCAAATCAACTTTACGAAACTCCTCGCCGCTGACATCATCGATGCCATAGTGTCGAGCGAGCCGATCGTTGATGACCACAAAGTCCGAGTCAAGAAAGTTCAACACGCTTCGGTTGCTGCGTAAAATCTCACGAAAGAATTCGAGCGGTTCGCGAACAAAGGCTTCCGCTAGTTTTTCGTCGTATTCCCGATACAAGGATCGGTCGGGTGTGAAGGTCAGGAAGGTGTCGGTCTGCAGCCACTGTCGAGCGAAGCTGTCGACGAACCGATCCATTTTGGGATCCGCCAGCATCCGTTCGACTTGCCGTTTGCGTTGTTTGGGATCGGTCAGTTTGCCGTCTTTGGCCGCGCGAAAGAGTTCCTGGTCCGGCATGGAAGACCACAGGAAATACGACATTCGCGACGCGATTTCGTGGTTGGTCAGCACGGAGTTGTCTGCGTCGTTTCCATTTCCTTCTGCAAGGTAGAGGAAATTTGGCGACGTCAGTGTGGCGGCCAATCCAACGCGAATGGCCTCGTGGAATGTTTCACCGTTTTCGAGTTCCGAATGGATGACTCCAAGGATCGGTTCAATCTCGCGTTCGTCGATCGGACGCCGCCACGCGATCGGCAAGAGTCGCAAGAGGATCTCACGTGCGTATGCCAGGTCATCGGTTCCTGCTTCGCCGCGGAACAAGACGGTGGTGTGGCTCTTCGGCGGCCATTGATCGTACAAGGGACCTTCGACTTCCAAATGATCCAAGAAGACTCGCGGGAATTTTGTCAGGTCGAGTTTTTCAGGATCGGGTGTCGAACGTTCTCCGCCCCAGCCTTCGGCGACCTTGCGACCGGCCAGACGCAGCGATTCGGCGAAGTCGCCGGCTTCACCCACTTCATTGATTCGTCTCATGAAGTTTTCGCCAGGACGTTGGCCCATCGAAAGCTTGGTGTCGTTCAGGATTTCGATGCTGAGTTCACCGCCCAGGGTGTCTCGCGGAATTGTCACGGTGGTATCGGCGGGAGAGTCCCAAGGTGCCGTCACGTCGTACTCCATGATCGTTTGCATGGAGTCATCGGGATGGCTGTGTTTCAAACGAATTCGCGGCACTTCCCCGTCGATGCCCGGGGCACCTCCGGCACGGATGGTGAACCGATAGAAACCGTTGGTTGGTGCGACGTTGTTGTCCTTGCGACCCGGGTAACGAAGCATCCCGAAAGACCGCGTGCTGCCTTCGATCAGTTGCAAGCCACCTGGGACCGGATTCATTCCCCGACGTGTGACGAGATATCCAATCGCGTGGCTGTCGGCGATCTCCTCGAATTCCAACCGCATCGTTTCAGTCGGGTATTCCGGTGGACCATCCACAATCGCCCGATCCGCGATCCGGCGTGCGACGCGGTAGTAGTGAGTCATCAGTGAAGGGTCGACCATCAAGGCAGTGCTGACTTTGTCGAATCCTTCTGCGGTGCCATCGGGCGGTAAAGTGTCGAGTGGACTTTCACCGGTCGGGAACTTCATCGACAGCAAGTCGGAAACGGTGTGTGTGTACTCATGCCGGTTCAATCGGCGCAGCCGAACTTGTTTGTCCGATCGGCTTTGCGAGCGTTCCAGCTCTCGCAACTCGCCTGAGACCCACTCGGAGGTTTGCGAGATGATGTCGACCGGAAGTGGCGGTTCGCCATCAGGAGGCATCTCGCCCAGGTTGATCGCGTTTCGGATTTCGATCCATTTCAACGCGTTTTCGCGATCGGTGAGATCGCCGGTCAGTTGATCAATCCTCAGGTTTGCTTCCGCTGATTCGGAACCGTGGCACTCAGCGCAGTGCTTTTTTAGCGACGCGAACACGTCGGCCGGGACTTCGGCGAAGACTGGCTCACTCGCGAAGATTTGCGCGGCGACGATCCATGCCGCCGCGAAGATGAACGAACGTGACTTCCAAGTGGTCAACTCGAGCGACTCTCTGTTGGTGATTCATTCCGTCTCGCAGCCACGTTTCCTTTTGGGAAACGCGGGCGAAAAAACACGGCCAATCAGTCTACAACAAGTGAGTTGACGATTCAGGTTTTGAGAAGGTTTGGACTGAGCGGGCTAAAGAATAGTGCCGATCGCTGGCAGCATTTTCAGGAACGTTTGCAGCTGGTCCGAGATCTGGTGGACCCATTCGACATCGTTTTCGTGGGCCAGGATGTAGACGACAAACAGACCGTACATCGTCAACAACGCAAACGCTTTGCCTCGTTT
>NZ_DDGH01000007.1:48785-54773 GCF_002337565.1 Rhodopirellula sp. UBA1907
CAGGATGAATAGGAACAAACGCAGTTCGCCGCTCTGCGCCGCGATTTCGGGCTCCATTGCGATGGGGCCGTGGATGAGCGTGAACAGGAACAGTGGGAAGCCGAGTGCGAAGCAAATGTCAAAGATGTTGCTGCCCAAGGCGTTGGCCACCGCATCGTCGTAGTCGCCGTCCCGAGCGTCGCGAATGGACATGACCGTGTCAGGGACGCTGGTCGCCATCGATGCAAAGATGACTGCGACGAACATGGCGGGCATGCCCAGGCCTTCGAAGGTCTGCCCGAACAATTCGTACGATGGATTCTCAGCGTTGGCCGGGCCGCTGCCGAGCCACTCACACGCCAGCACCAACGTCCAGCAGGCCATCGCGATGACTCCCGTGCTGGTCAAAAGCAATCCCCAGCCATTCCAGGTTTCTTCTTTCATCTGTTCGCGATGATGGTCTTTGACAAACCATCGTTCCAGATCCAAGAGCGGGCCTCCGGAGATCCAATAGAACAAGGTGGCGATGGCGCCACGTGGGGACTCATCCTCCTCTTCGTCTTCATCATCCGATTGCTCGTCGTCGGAGGACAACTCTGAGGGCTTCATCTCAGAAGGCTTCATCGTCGTCAACATGTACGCGAGGTAAGTCCCGTACATCAGCATCAGGATCAAACCTTGCCACCAATGAAGTTGTTCTCCGTTGATCAACAGAATGAGAATGAACTCGCAGATGATCAGCGAGATCCCATCGCGGAGAAGAACACGAGTGGAAACGTTAACCGAGGTGACACGGACTCCCATCACGACAAAGCCAACCACGCTGAGAATGCAAACCGCGGGGATGATCATGCCGTTGAACAACGCGCTTCCTGCCGTGGTCCCGATGCCGATCGAAAATCCGTCTCGGTCGGAAAGCACAAACAGTGCGATCAGTGTTGTGAAGAGTTCCGGAATTGAACTGGAGATGGCATTGATCGTGCCGCCGCGAACGCCTTCGGAAAGGTTGCGTCCGATGTACTCACTCGCGATTTCAAATCCATCGCAGGCTCGCCAAATGACGAGGCAGGTGAGGAAGATCAGAACGAGTGGGATGACGATGCCCATGGAAGCCTTGAAAAACGGAAAGAGGAAGTTCGATTCGCGGATTGCTCACGACCCCAAAGAATGACATCGCGAAGGCAACAATTACAAGTGGCAGCAGTGTTTTGCCAACACCTCCGATTGGGCATGAGTTCCACGCTCGGTTTCACAAGGCCGTCTCAGAATGCAATCCGCGGATATCAGATTGAACGCGAAGAGACCTCGTTGTCCATCGCCGGACGCTCTTCGCGATCACGCGGCCGAGTCGTGAAACAGACAATGATGCGTGTATTGCTGTGCATGAAAGGCGGAAGACTGTGCCGGTTTTACCGGCCGTCCAGACATCACCGCTTTCGTTCCAGTTCAGAAAGATCCTTTTTGGTTGTTTCCACTGGAGGGGTCGCTAATCTGAAATTTTGACTTTTTTAGGTAATCGGCACGTTTCCTGCACCAATGGTCCTCGCCGCTTGGGCTGAACGAGCACCACCGGAAACGAACGGACATTCGACCGCCATTTGGAGCCACCTTCTATGCCGACCTCATCCATGACCCGCCGCCTTCGAACTTCGGCCAACGTCGCGTCCACCTTGACATTGTCGTGCGTCGTGTTGGGATCGCTCACCAACTCGCTGTCAGTTCGTGCCGACGATGCCGCATCGGTGTCTCATCACGCGGCCAAGTTTGGTGATTCGGGGAATGACCGAGTGTCGGTGCAGAAGATTGCTGTGGAAGACAGTACTGATCAGCTGGCCGAGCAAGCGATCGCTGAATTGGGATTGGACAATTCAAACGTCATTCAACAAGTGTCGGCGACATCGCCGGTGAACTCGCTCTCGACAAAAGACGCTTTGGCTCCGTTGATGGATGCACAGGGCACCGCGGGCAATCCTGAGGATCATCGATCGCATCCGCCGATCGCCGATCATCCATTGGGCTGGGCACTTGGGTTTGCCAGGGCTCATGCTGACCACATTCGACAGCACGTCAGCGATTACAGTTGCAAGTTGATCAAACGCGAACGCATCGATGGCGAACTGCAGACGCCGCAGATCATGGATGTTGCCGTGCGTGTCGCACAAACGAACCAGACGGGTGATGTCTCGCCGATGTCCGTGTTCTTGCAATACCAATCACCACGTACACTCCGCGATCGGCGAGTTCTCTACATCGAAGGTGAGAACGAAGGGAAAGCCCGTGTTCGAAAAGGCGGTGGAGCACTCAGCTATTTGGTGCTTTCCATTGATCCTCACGGTCGTCAGGCCAAAGAGCAAAGCAACTATCCCATCACGGATATTGGTTTTGACAAGATTATGAACCGCTTGATCGGGTTGATCGAATTCGACATGGAAACCGATCCGACCGGCGACAACACCGAAGTCACCTACTTTCGGAAAGCCCGGGTGATGGGACGCCCAGCCACTCACATTCAGATTGTTCATCCATCCAAAGAAGGCGGTGTCACATTCCATCGTGCCAACGCATTCATTGATGACGAACTGCACGTCCCCATTCGTTTGGAAGTCTACGATTGGCCCACTGCGGAAGGTGAATCACCTGAGTTGAAAGAGGAGTACACCTACGCGGATCTGAAACTCAATGTCGGCTTGGCTGATGCCGCTTTCGCTTCGACACGCTTGAAGGGCAAGCTAAAAGGTCCTGTCGGTTTGACAAAAACGGATCTGAAAGTCAGTCCCAATGCGGTTGCAAAGGACTGAACGATTCAGGCTGGCGTCAACACGCCAAGTCAGTCTTGTCTGTGATAGATGCTGTTGAGGATCTTGAGCGATTGAACCTTTCCGTTTTCCTGCCCTTCCAGCAACACGCCGACGTCATCGTCGGATCCATCCAAGTATTGAAGCCGTTTGGCAGACGATGTTTTCGCGAGTTTGCCAAACGTTTTGGGGCCTCCCCAGTCGATCACCATCTCCAATCCTTCGCCGGCTTCCGAAACCGTTATCACTCGTGACTGAAGTCTGAACTGCCCGACCAACGATTCGCGAAATTCTTTCTCGAACTGCTGCGATTTCGGGAGTGGAATGACCATGGTCTCCAAAGCCTTTCGGCAGCCAGATTCGGCAAGGAAGAAACCACGCTTGTCGTCGGTGTTGGCCAGGACGATTAAAGAAGCGTTCTGTTCTGGGTACCAAGAAACCGCAGTGAGGAAACCACGCACGGAACCGGTGTGAGAGACTCGCTGATGAGGTTCGCCTGCATCGGCGATTCGCCAACCAAGTCCGTAGCCGCCGTCGGGTCCAGGCTGCAGCATTCTCTCAACGCTTGTCTTTGATTTTCGAAGCGTTAGGAGAAAGGAGAGCATGTCCTCCGCGTTGGCAACGATCCCTCCCATTCCTTGGTATTGCAATCCGTAAAAATCGCCGTAGGGATGATCCAATGCGGAACGGTCCGCGCCATAGGTTGATTTGCCGATTGATACCTGGAAGCCTTCCGGGGCAGAGTCACCGGTGAAGCAAGCCGCATCCATTTTCGCAGGACGCAAAACCAATTCGCGAATTGCGTTCTGGTAGGTCTGGCCGGTTACCTCCGCGATGATGGCGGCGAGCAACGCGTAGCCCTGGTTCCAGTATTCAAATTTGGTCCCTGGTTTCTGTTGTGGGCCACCTCGCAGATAGGCTTTGGTCACCTGACCGACATCTTTTGACACTGGGCCGTAGTTGGTGCCGGGAATGCCGGAGGTATGTTGCAGCAGATGTTGGATCGTGATGCCGCGACAACTCTCAGGGACATTTGGCAAGTGATCCGCAATGGAATCCTCCAGAGACAATTTGCCTTGTCGATCGAGGATGATCACCGCGAGAGCCGTGATCGGTTTGGTCACCGACCCAATCTCGAACAGCGTTTTCGAATCGATTGGAATTTTTGATTCGGAGTCTGCGTAGCCAAAGTTTTGATTGGCGATGACCTTGCCATCTTTTTCGGCAACCACGATGCCACTGAATTTGCTTTTGCCGGCTCGGTCGATGACTTCTGCGAATCGACTCTGCAGTGACTCCTGGCCCATCAGAGTTTGGACGAGGAAGAATTGACTCACCAGTGTCGATATCAAGAGACTGGTGCAAAAGCGTACCGCCATCTGTTTGTTCCCGCAGATCGATCGAGACCATTGCCACCGGCGAGGCCGATGACCGTTCTCTTATTTGAAATCGTTCTCTGTGGGACTGTATGCGTGCCACCCGGCCAGGTCAAGTTTCGGGCTCGCATTCAATGATTGGATCGACCGATTGCGGTCACTCTATGAGAAACGCTGGATCCAGGGTCGGATCCAGCGTTGATGGTGAAATGATTGAAGAACCTACTTTCCGTAGGCTTCTTTCGCCGAGGAGTTCATCATTGCTTCGTAGTCGTCCATTTCTTGTGCCGCATCGGCAGGTTGCTGGATGACGGTCGATTCGCTGCTGTCGCATCCGACACAGAGAAAGGAGAGGCATGTCAGAGACAGGAAAGCAATCAATCGATTGGAGTGTTTGGTGTTGTACATCTGGTTGCTATGTAAATTTAGAAAAGTGTGATGAGATTGGAAAGCAAGGAAGCGTTGCTGCGTGATTGCAACAACGCTTCGATTCCTCGTTTGCCGAAGCAAATGCCTTTCCGGCTATCAGAGTGAGTCCAATGAAACCGTTTCTTTGTTCGCTTTAGTGCCGAGCGCACCCCACAATCCATACGGGCTTTTTGTGCCTGCGTTGCCAGGGTTGTGGTCTCTGTAAACGGTGTGAGCACGGGAGTTGCCCGCTTCGATGGAATCCGTGATGAACTTCACTGCCCCGTCACCCATCAAGACGTGAACACCACCTTGGTGACGCGAACTGGGTGGGTACATGCCCCAGGTGCTGTCCGCCGTCGTGCGTGAAACCGTTTCGCTGTTGGGTGCCAGAATGGTATTCATGCCCGAATGTTGCATTTCGCCGTCGGCCCAGTGAAATCCACGAGCCCAGCTTGCACGGGCACCGTCTCCAGCCGCGTTGTCGGTCGTCAAGTTTTCACCGGCACGCCAGAATTGTGGACGCTCAGGGTCGATCTTGTCATTGTCGCGAGCCCACGATGGGTTGTCGCGAAGGATGGCGGATCCGGGGCCGTCGATGGGAGCCGTTCGGATGTCACGATCACCCAAGTCGGTTGCGATTTCGCCGGCTGCGATCGTGTTGGACAAACCGTCCAAGACATCACGGAAGCCAGTGTATTGGCGAGCGACAAACATGCCGCGACCGGAGATGCGGATTTGTTCGGCGTAGCCTGAGTTCATGACAAGCGGATTGGAACCGCTCCAGGCACCGACTTCGCCGTATTCAACAGCATCCCCTTGGCATGCGGCGTAGTTGGTTCGGCCGAGTGCGGGCAGTCCGGTTCCTGGATCGCTGGGGCAACGAAGCGCAGCCAATTCAGTGATCCAAGGTGTGTAATCGGTTCGCCATGGTGCTGGGCCCATGCCAGGCCAAGGTGTCGTGCGGAGTGATCCGTCCGTGTTGATTGCCAACGGGTGACTGATTTGTTCCCACAATCCTTGTTGTTCGATGAAGGGCAAGATCGCTGGCAGCCAACCAAGACGTAGTTGGTTGCCTCCCAAAGACCCATCGTTGGTATTGTTCGTGCCGCCTTTTTGTGCGGGCAGCTTGTTGTAAGCCGAGTGATAGTTGTGAAGTGCGAGGCCGATTTGCTTGAAGTTATTGCTGCAACTCATCCGTCGAGCCGCTTCCCGAGCAGCTTGCACGGCAGGTAGTAACAACCCAACAAGGACGCCGATGATGGCAATGACCACCAGAAGTTCAACCAATGTAAAACCGCTTCTGCGCATCTTCTTCATAAGACTCTCCCCGAGAGCTGAATCGCGAATGGATGGCACCAGCCAATGCTGAAGTCGAGAACTCGACTGTGGTGCCTGAGTGGTAGATAAGCAACGCACGATCAATTAGT
>NZ_DDGH01000087.1:0-3625 GCF_002337565.1 Rhodopirellula sp. UBA1907
AAGTCAAATCCTTATTGGTTATGCACTTCTACGCAGCAATATCGATCGATGTGACAAAGTGCGTGCTGGACACCATCGTACTGGATAACAGAATGTCGATCCAGCGAACTCGCGAATTGATTGAGGGTCAATCGAGCGCATCTGGGTGTTGGCATTCACTGAGGGTCATGTCACGCGCATCTTCGTTATCCAACGTCCGCCGATGGGCAAATGGATTAGCGATGACTAGCACCGACCAGAGAATAAGCAAAGTCGTCATCGCTAATCGTTTTGCCTAATCGGCAGCTTGCAGCGTCCAACGTTTGGCCGAAGCGTATTCGGTCTCCATCTTCAACCGCGCAATGTGTTTGACGCCAAGGAAAGATCGCGTCGTTCCGATCACCAACCATCCGCGTTGTCGTAACCGCGATGAAACGTTCTCCGTGATCGGTACGACGCGAACAAGCCTCCATCATGACAACGATTGAACCAAAGTGACCTAGACCGCGCACTCAGCGAGCGTAACGAAAGGCATAACCGAGCGGCGGCGAAAGACTTGAAACTCAAAGGACCATTGCGCCGCCGCTTCGGTTCATGCCATGGTTCTGCTATTCGCTTTGAACCCTGTCATCGCCCTATGAATCGCTATTCGAAACATGAAGAAATTCCTGAATCTCCTTTGTCAACTCGTTGTAGGCGTCATCTACGAATTGATAAAACTGCGCAAGGTCAACGCCCACGTGATCTTTGAACTTATCGTCTTCACCCCGGTGCCTGAGTTTTCGCAGCTCATCTATTCCGTGCGCAAACCCGGACAGTGCCCCTTTAGCTCCATGCAGCATCTTGAAGAGATTGTCTGGTATCAGTGCTCGATTTTCGAACATCAGGTCTTCAATGGATTCTGTGTAAGTGTTCAGGATTTCGAGCTTCTGCCTGCCCCGGCGGGCCGTAAGGTCATCGGGATTGTTGAAGAGTTCGCGGGCTAAATTGCGGGCGCGATAAAGTAGCGAAAGACAGACCTTCAAAGTGCTACCCAACTCATCGTAACTCAATGCGGTTCTTCGGCTTTCTTCCGCAATGCCGGCCTTGAGACGCTCCTCAAGTGCGGCGAAACTCGCCGCCATCGATCTATCGATCCAGAGCTTGAGAGTGAAAACGCAAATGCCTACGACAACCGTTGATGACAGCACCGTGGTAGCAACACTGGTCAAATCCAATTTTGGCGAATCCTCGAACGAACATTATTGATTGGCATAACGGCGGACATCACGGGGCACGGAGAGTTCAGTATCCATTGAAAAAAAGCCGCAAGCCGTGCTCCCGTGCATGTCATTGTTCTGCGTTTTAGTGTGAGTGCAGGCTCGCGTGGAAGGTGAAATCTTTGGTAGTAGAAAATGTGGGGAATAAACCGCCCGAATCGTAGATGACTGCGAATCGATAGTCCTTTTGGTCTTGCAGCGTCACATCTCCGTCAATGAATGCCCACCAGCGTGAAGCCATGCACCCGTCTTCCATAGTTGCGTCGTGAACGACCTTACCATCGTCGCGGCGTATGATTGTCATTATAGGCGCAACAGGCGTTGCAAAAGAATCCGTCTCCTTGTCCCACCGGGGCAGGTCGCGGTATCGCATTCTCTTCGTCATGCCGGCGTAGTATTTCGCATTCTTACCAAACGAAAAGGTAGGACGGATGTGCGGTTTCGGCTCATCGAGCCTAAGCGTGATGCGTCTTGGTTTATCGAATAGGTCTCGTGAAAGAGTCAGTGAAAACAGTCTGCCCTGCTGCTTACTGACGAAGTTGACGTGCCACGCGTGCCCAGAGTACGTCGCAGCCGGAAGGGGGGCTGGCAATGTATCAACGGAAACAGATCCGCCGGCGACCTGCGAACTTGGGTGCCAGAACACGAGTGTTGTATCACTCGGCAGCCGATCAACGAGCTGACCAGCGATCGCTAGCTCGTAGTCGTCGCCGTGGGCAGGGCCAGGAGCCCCACCGGTGACAAGCATCAACAGTGGAAGAATACGTGTAAACATGGTGTTCATCGCAGAACGTTACGCGTAACCGGGAACGCGCCGTGAAGTCTCTAACGGCCAAATCGCCTAGCTCGCGTTCTCCGGTTCACGCGATGGTTACCGGCCCCGATCCTTGCGGTCAGCGTACCAGTCCCACATGAGCGTCCAGGCCGCTCGGTGGAGTGTAAGACGCAAGTCGTCGACGGATAGCCGCGCACAGTATACCGGCCCGAGTTCACCTGCGTCGTGGTGAGATTCACGCCAAAACGAAAAAGGCAGGTAGGCAAGCCCATCAATGCGAAATAGGTGCACCGAGACGTTGTCGGCTGTTGGTCCCCAGTCCATAAAACGGTGAAACAAATGGAGGTCATTGTCATCGTTGGCAAGTCGAAGCATCTCGTGGTGATTCTCGACGGGCGAACGGTCAGGAAACGGCGGTGAATCACGTTTGTCGCCTACGGGGGACACCGCCCAATCCAGGTCGTCGTTGAGGGAGCCAATAAATTGAGGCAAGTAAACGACATTGTCGTCGCAGGTTAGCCAACGCCCATCGGCGTAGACGTCAACGGTTCTCAAGTCGGGCGATCCGTCATCCGGGCTTCCGAGTTCGATTGCGAGGGTTGAACGGTCGCCAATGCGTTGCGTCAATGTGAATTCAATTCAGTCGGGTAACGTTGGCCATCAGCGGGTGGCGACGAGAGATTCAACCATTGCGAAAACGCCTGACACGCCACTCCGTTGAATGGCTTGGTTATTCGCCGTTCAGCTCCGTGTGGATTCGAGCATGCTCAGCCCTGAAGTACATCGCTGTAGCAGCAAGGAAGACCGGCAAGAGTAGCAAGTACGGGAATGCAAAGTGAGTACGAAAATACGCCTTGCGGTACCAGAGCAGATGCCAGTCGTGCACCGCGAACCAGGAAAAGACAGCCATGCAGCTGCCGATCACAAGAATGGAAGACAAAACTAGACCGGTCATTTGAATGGCAAGTGGCCAATTGGTCGGAAACCTGGTCATAAACTTGTACGCGAACGTACGTCTAGGGTATTCCGCACCGAAGTAGTTGAGCGACGCGAATGCCCATGTGTCATCAACGTCCGACGGCATCTTGCAATCAACGGGATGCCTCCACCAATAATACGTCATGAGAGATACCGCAGCGACAATTGCAATGTTCAACGCGATGATCCCAGGAAAGCCCAACGAGGCCATTGCTGGGTTGCCTTCAAGTGCGAGATCAGGTGTAAAGGCGTACGTCGTTCCTATGTCCGCCGCCCGAGCAATGGTTGGAGCGACAATGGACGCGATGAAGATCAATGTGCGATTCATGCTTCGTCTCAAGAAGTTCCAGTCGAATAACTTGTTTATCACCTGTTGGACAGGTGGGAATAAGTGGTGAGGCATATTCTACACGGTTTGCCAGTGGGAATAAGATGCCTCCCGGGCACTCGTTCTGGTCAGTCGGCATGGACTTCGTCCACGTGGGTGACTTGTTCTCACCTTGAGGATTCCAGGACGTTGCGTCCTCTCATTGATCTCAACTGACAATTTGACAGCAGAACGCGAGCCAAAGGACTGCATCCTTTGATGCTCGCGAAAGTGTCCAGTGAAGTTCGCATCGTATTCTTGGGGATC
>NZ_DDGH01000088.1:0-9635 GCF_002337565.1 Rhodopirellula sp. UBA1907
CCCTCACGTACGCCTGAACGGCGTCGCTCGACCTCCCCCAAAACTTCGTTTCGGGAGAGGTACGCCGTGTGTAAATCTGCCGAAAAGCGGCACTTAAAAATCACACGACATCCAAAGACGAAAGCTGCTCAAAGATTTCCCAACCACGCCACCGACTTCATCCGAACGAACGCCGATTCCGTTATCGCTTAGGCTTCACCGCATCTTTCGGCAACCATTTTGCCAGCTCATCTTTGACGATCTGCAACTCAGGTTTGCCGGCCAAGTTGTCGTACTCATACGGATCGTTGCGGCTGTTGTACAACTCCTCGTCGCCGTTCGCGTACCGGATGTAGCGGTACTGCTCGCTCCGAACAGCGTGGTTCTCGTAACCGTGAGTCGTGATCGCGGGAATGTTCCACTCGGCATCTGGATCCTTGAGCAGCGAAGTGATCTCGTGACCTTCCACGTGCTCAGGAACCGGCACCCCAGCCAATTTGCAAAGCGTGGGATAGACCGACATCAAGTCGACGGTTCGTTCGCATCGACTTCCCGGCGTTGTCATTCCGGGGACGACCCAGATCATCGGCGTTCTCGTCGGTTCTTCCCACAAGGCGAACTTGCGCCAATGTTGTTTTTCGCCGAGTGACCAACCGTGATCGGTCCAAAGAACCAAGATCGTGTTGTCCTTTTGCGGGCTGCTTTCATACGCATCAAGCAACCGCCCCAAGTTCATGTCGGTGTAGGCACACGTCGCCAAGTAAGACTGGATGGCCGCCTTCCAACGACCAGATTTCAAAAACTTCTTGTGGTCTTTGTCTGCACCAGCCATCCGCAGACCGGCTGGGGGCAGATCATCCAGATCGTTTTCACGGTGAGGCGGAAGCTGAATCGATTCCAGCGGAAAGGCGTCGTAGTATTTTCTTGGTGCAACGAAAGGCAGGTGAGGCTTGTAGAGACCGCAGACGATGAAGAAAGGCTGATCAGATTCCGAATTCAGGCGATCGATGCAGTAGTTGGTCGTGTGCCAGTCGATCAGATCGTCATCCTTCAAATTCGGATGGACTTTGTCGTTGTGATATCCATCCATCTTTTGAACACCGGGACCATTGGACGACAATCCTTTCTTGGACATGTAGTCGGTCCATTCAGAGGCATGATAATCCATCGAATGATAAATCTTGCCCGCACCGAAAACCTCGTATCCGGCGTTCAAGAACTGAGCCGCCATGCCATCGCCGGCGGGTTGGTACTTCTTCCACTGGTCGCCGTTCTTGTAGCAACCGGTTGTCCAAGGTCGACGCCCACCCATCAACGCGCATCGAGATGGTTCACAAGCGGGAACGGCGCAGTAGGCGTTGGTGAACGCCACACCCATCTTGGCCAGCCGATCAAAGTTGGGCGTTTGAGCTTGAGGATTCCGCCCCATGAACGTCAACCAATGATTGAGGTCATCAACCGCCACCATCAACACATTGTGTTGCTTCTTCGCTTCCGGTTCCTCGGCAGGAACACTCGTCGCCGCACAGACGAGCATCAAAAATAGACAAGTCAAAACGCGTTTCATTGGGTGTGCCTTTCCACAGGTGGGGCTTCGCCAAAGCGAAGGATGGGAAGTCGCTGAACGTGCCAGAAGTGCGAGGAACGTTGCGTGCTGAATCGTTGCGAGGGGGACAATAGGCATCCAGCCTGTGTTTCTCGCAATCACAGGCTGGAAGCCTATGCCACTTTCTTCTGCTCAGCTCTAAGCCAACACGTCACTGCGTATCTTGGTGAGCAGTTTGATTGCGTCGCCAATCTCTGCTTTTTGTCTCGCCGGGTCTTCTGGGATTTCGCGTTCGATCGTCAGTGGTCCGGCGTAGCCGATTTCACGCAGCGTCTGCAGGTAGGTTTCCATGCCGACGTCGCCTTGTCCAAGCGGGACTTCGCGACCGAAGGTGACGCCTGGTTGGTCGCTCCACACACCGTCTTTGCAGTGGACGCTACGCACGTGCGATCCAACTTTGCGAAGTGCTTCGATTGGGTCGCCGGATCCGTACAAGATCATATTGGCGGGATCGAAGTTGATCTTCAAATTGTCGCGTTCGACTGAATCGATGAACGTCAGCAACCCGTCCGCTGTTTCTTGCCCGGTTTCCAGGTGCAAGAATTGTTCGTTGGACCGACAATGATCACACAGTTGTTGGGTGACTTCGACGATGCCTTCGTAGTCCGCGTCCGCCGGATCGTGCGGAACGAATCCGATGTGCAACGCAACGCAGTCGACGCCCAACACGCGAGCGAAGTCGCTGATCTCCATCATCTCCTTGAGGCGAGCCTGACGTGTCGCCGGCGGAACCAACCCCACTGTTTTGACAACCGTTGGAATGTCGGCGTAGCTTTCGCCTTCGAAGCCACCGAAGACGGCGGTGCACTGGATGCCATATTCATCGAGTTGCGATTTAAACTTCTGAGCGGCTTCGGGAGTTCGGTTGTCAGCGTGCGGGGCGTGCAGCTGGATGGTGGGCAAACCGAGTTCGCGAATGACCGGCCAAGCAACTCCCAGGCCCGCGTCGATGGAAGCGAATACACCAATGGGCCAAGACGACATAGATCGGTCCTTTCAAAGAGTTGCTCGATGAATTGAGAGACGGTGAGAAGCAACGAAGCAAGCGAGCCACCGAGCGGATGGTTTCACCGGTTGGGCGGAATCATCCGAGCAGAACGCGGGCAACGTTGATGTAAATCACGATGCCTAAGATATCAACAATTCCGGCCACAAAGGGGTTACTCATCAAAGCAGGGTCCAATCCCATCCGTTTAAACAGAATTGGCAGCGTGACACCGCACATGCATCCGCAGAAAATCACCGACAACAATGTGCATGGGATCACCAATGCGGCCCACGCCGTCGGAGCGATCGCTAAGGCGACCAAAAAGCCGATCAGCGCCAAAAAGCCGCCCAAGAGCAGCGAAACCACAAATTCTCGCGAAAGAACTCGGGGCAGATCACTGTTTTTGACTTCGCCGCCGGTCATCGCGGTGATGACCAAGGTCGCCGATTGGCTGCCGGAGTTACCGCCGGCACTGATGATCAACGGGATGAACCACACCAGCCAAGCGAACGCTTCCAGCTCATCTTCGTAGGCTCGCAGTGCAAACGCGGTGAGCAACGCAGCAAAGAACAAAATCGTCAGCCAGATCCCACGTTTGTAAGACAGTTTGAACAAACCGATTCGCAAGAAGTCATCTTCCAGCGGCGCAACAGCGGCGATTCGTTGAGCGTCTTCGGTCAGCTCTTCCCGAACAACGTCGATGACATCATCGTGCGTGATGATGCCCAGCAGTTGGCGTCCCGAATCGACCACGGGAATAGCCAGCAAGTTGAACCGTTCGACTTTCTCGGCGACTGATTCTTGGTCTTCGTTGACCAGAGCGACGACGACGTCGGTTTCCATCAAGTCGCCAAGCGTCTTGGTCGTGTTGCTGATCGCTGAAACCAATTGCCGTGCCGAGACGATGCCACGCAACAAGTTGTTGTCGTCGACGACATACAGATAGTAAATCGTCTCCAGATCGCTGGCCCGGCGTCCCAGTTCTTCGAGTGCCTCGCGAGCGGTGAAACGCTCGGCCAACTTGGCGACGTCGGTCGTCATCAACGACCCGGCGGTGCCTTCGACATACGAACGCAAACGTTCGATGTCACGGCGGTCGATTGCCGGCAGCAGCGGCAAGATGTTTGCGACCGTTTCCGCGGGCAACCCGTGGATCAAGTCGACACGGTCATCGGGCGGAATTTCTTCGACCAACGCGGCGGCCTGATCGGCCGGTTCTCGCGTCAGCATTTTTAGTTTTCGGTCTTCTTCGAAGTACCCGAAAATCTCGGCACGCCGATAGGGTTCGGCGTACTGCAGCACAGCCCAAACTTCGGCGTCTTCCAACCCTTCCATGAACTCGGCCGTGCGCCCAGGATTCAGCGTGACGCAAAATTCCCGCAGATCGGTTTCCTGACCGAGTTGCAGCATTTCGCGAAGTTCGGGCAGGAAGAGCGTGTTGACCATGGGGACCTTACTAGACCGAATTCACGATGGAATCACAGCGGTTCCAACTCAGCAACAACGAGTTCGAACGTATCGAGATCAGTTGTTGACGCGTTCGACGTACTCGTTGTTGAGCGTGTTGATTTTGATGATGTTGCCTTCCTTGATGAAACCAGGAACGTTGAACTCAGCTCCCGTTTCCACCATCGCTGGCTTGGTAACGTTGGTCGCCGTGTCGCCCTTGGTACCAGGCCCACACTCGGTGACTTCCAACTGAACGTGTTGAGGCGGTTCGACGATGATTGCCGCGCCGTTGTACAACGTCATCGAGCACTCGGTGCCGTCCTTGAGGTACTTCCAGATGTCGCCAGCGACTTCGTTTGGTACTTCGTATTGTTCGAACGTGGTGCCGTCCATGAACACGTAGTCTTGGCCTTGGCGATACAAAAATTGCACCGTGGTTGTTTCCACGTCGGCAGCTTCCAACGAGTCACCGCCTTTGTACGTCCGGTCCAGCGTGGTGCCGCGAATCAAGTTTTTCATCTTGCACTTGTACATCGCGTTGCCCTTGCCGGGTTTGACGAAGTTCATTTCGGTTATCAAATAAGGTTCGCCGTCGATTTGAACCTTCAGTCCTTTGCGAAAATCGCTGGTGTTGTACGTTGCCACGGTGGGCTCCACTATCAATCGGAAAAGCCAAACGGATAAAAATCAGTGAACCGAGTCCTGGAAGGAAACGTTCGTGCGGGCAGTTTAACGGCCAAAACGGAGTTTGTCCCGGTGGGGGAACCGCCCAGAAACCAAGGTTCCGGCGATGTTTTTGGCCAAAATCGTGAAGAGTTGAATCGAGAGTCCTTGCAAAGCAAAGCACAAGGCGAAACAGCGAATTGGCGGGGCTCGATGAAACGTGCCATCCGCTCGGCGGGTGAGCTGCGCAAGCATCTGAATTTGGCCTCGCCCGTTGACGATCCGAATGGTTCCGCCGGCGAAGATCACGGTTTTCCGGTTTTCGTGCCGCTGGAGTTTGCTGCTCGGATGAAGCCGGGCGACCCGAACGATCCGCTGCTTCGGCAAGTCCTGCCATTGCCCGAGGAAGCGGAATCGCCCGAAGGATTCAGCAGCGATCCGGTGGGCGATCTGCACGCCGCCGTCGCGCCAGGGTTACTGCACAAGTACCACGGTCGAGCCCTCGCGATTACCACCGGCGCCTGCGGCATCCACTGTCGATATTGTTTCCGTCGCGAATTTCCGTACAGCGACAACAGCAGTCGTGGTGATCACCTGGACTTGGCACTGAAGTATCTGCGAGAGAACGATTCGGTCGAAGAAGTCTTGCTCAGCGGTGGCGATCCGCTGACGTTGACCGATAATTCGGTTGCCGAATTGATGCAGCGAATCGAATCGATCCCGCATGTGCGTCGCTTGCGATGGCACACTCGAATGCCGATCGTCATTCCGTCTCGAGTGACGAACGCTTGGATCGAAAGAATGCGAGCTTCGCGTTTAACGTCTTGGGTCGTCGTTCATTGCAACCATCCGGCGGAATTGGACGCGGAGACCGGTGCGGCGTTGATGCGTTTGGTCGACGCCGGTGTTCCGGTTTTGAACCAAGCGGTCTTGTTGCGAGGCGTGAACGACGATGTGGATGTGCTGGAATCGTTGTGCCGACGGCTGATTGATTTGCGAGTGATGCCGTATTACTTGCATCAATTGGATCGAGTTCGCGGGGCGGCCCACTTCGAAGTCGACCAGGAATGTGGTCGCGCGCTGATCAGTCAGTTAGAATCGCGTCTGCCCGGTTTTGCCGTCCCCCGATTTGTTTGCGAACAAGCGGGTGAAGCATCCAAGACACGTCTCTGATTTGGCCACATGATTTGTGGCATTGCCCTCGTGGCAACTCGCGTTTCTTTCCCGCTCACTGTTTAGGCTTTGTCCGAAAAGGGGATCGTCCCTTATCGAACGGTGCCTCGTCGATTGTCACTCAACGAGAACTGCATTGAACAAGCCGATCGCTGACCCGCCGCTGTCTTCCGTCGCAAACGCAGATGGAACCGTTGCCAATCCGGTCTCAGCGTGGCTGCAGTCAATGATCGCTTCGGTCGTGAACACGTTGCGGTTCAATCCCGTCGCGGCGTTTCGCAACAATCCGGTGCTGCAACGCGAGTTGCTGGTCAACCTGCGAACGAACCGGTCGTTCATTTTGTTGTTGGTGTATCAGTTGGTGTTGGCCGCGGTGACTTTGGTCGCTTGGCCGAGTGATGAGCGGTTGAATCTGAGTCAAGATCCGCCGTCGGCCCGTCGCTTGGTCGATTTGTTTTTTCTTGGCCAGTATGTGATCGCATCGTTGATGGCTCCCAGCTTTGCCGCCGGGACGATTTCGGGCGAGAAGGAGCGACAGACGTATGAGATGTTGCTCGCCAGTCCGCTCAAACCCGGTGCAATTGTGCTGGGCAAATTAGTCGCCGCGCTCACTCACTTGGCTTTGCTGATCGTCGCGTCTTTGCCGATCATCGTGCTGTTTTTGCCTCTTGGTGGAGTCAGCGTTTACGAGGTCGCGGCAGCGTATCTGGGACTGTTCGTATCGGTGATCCTGTTCGGTGCCATCGGCGTTTTCTGCAGCAGCTATTTTTCGCGAACCAGTAACTCACTGGTTGTCAGCTATCTGCTGATCTTGCCGCTCGTGATCGGCGGTGTCTTGATGTGGCAAACACTCGCCGGTGACGGTTTACTCCGATTGAAGGTTGTCGTGCTGGTAGTGCCTGCGTTTGCTTTGGCGGCCGTCACGTTGATGTGCGCCGCGGCGGCTTCTCGAATGTTGTATCCGCCAGACGTGGGTAGCGAAGGCAAGGAGGTTGTTGACCTTGAACAAGAGGCCGCCGAAGCGGTCGGTTTGGTGATCCAGCCCGATCAATTCCCGGACCGTTTGTTTGCTCCGCCGCGACGCGAGACGTTGATGGCCGATGGTGCCAATCCGGTTTATGACAAGGAGATCCATGGCGAGATCTTCAGTCAGGGCACGTTGATGCTGAGGCTGGTGATTCAGATCAGCATTTTGCTCGCGATTCCGTTGATGGGTGCGTTGTTGTTTTGGCAAACGCCTCACGCACCGTGGTTCGCGGTGTATGTGATCGTGTTCAACATGCTGGTCGGACCGGTGTTCCTCGCCGGAACGATGACCAGCGAACGTGAACGGCAGACGCTGGATTTGCTGATGACGACCACGTTGTCGCCTTGGAAGATTTTCTGGGGCAAGTTCGTTGTCGGTTTTCGAGTTGCATTTGTCCTGACAAGCTTTCTGGTTTGGCCGATGCTGCTGGGCGTGGGGCTGAACACCGACTTCTATTCCAGTTGGTTTTTGATCGTCGGCATGTTCGCGATTCCGGTTGTGGTCAGCGTCGTCAACGCCATCATCGCGATGACCGCGTCGCTGTATCAGGAACGAACTTCGATGGCGTTGATGACCACGTATGTGGCGTTGATCGTGTTGTACGTCGTTCCTCCGGGAGCCCGCGTGTTGGCGTCGACGCTCGGATTGTCATCGACCGTTCAGCAGTGGATCGAATGGGCGGGAGTGGCCAGCCCATTCTCCGCATTGTTTTCGTTGCCGATGGACTCGCTGTTGATGCGAGGCGACCAGCCTTACCTGGGTGAACCCAACTTGGTGTTCGGCTATTTCGCATGTAGCTTGCTGATCATCGCGGTGGCATCCTGCATGATCGCGTGGAAGCTGCGACCGAAGCATTAGGAAGAATGGAAAGTGGCTCAGAGACTCAGGGCCACGGGTGAGGTTTTCTTCTGGATCGCAATCTCTCAATTTGCATTGTTCATTTTGCAATTCGCAATCCACCCGGCCCGACCAATCGCGATGCCATAGCAAACCAAGTCCGGGCCAATCGATTCGCACCTTGCGTAAGGCTCGCGAAAATGACAGTCTACAGAGCCCGCGAATTCGCGATTGAGATCCGTTTCCTTTCACCTTTTGCAGCGATTTATGAGCCTCGTCACGACTCCATTTGGCCAAACCAAGGACGGGAAACCGGTCCAGAAGACCACGCTAACCAATTCGCACGGCCACCGTGTTTCGGTCATGAACTGGGGAGCATCGCTACTAGAAGTCGAGGTGCCGGATCGCGACGGCAAACTGGCCAACGTGAACATGGTTTTCGACTCGATCGATCGCTACTTGGATCCGCACCCCGGTTTCGGAAGCTCGATCGGTCGGTTCTGCAACCGCATTGGTTTGGCAAAATTCGACATCGATGGCGAGACCTATCAGGTCACGGTCAATCATGGCAAACACTGCTTGCACGGCGGGGAAGTCAATTTCTCGCACAAGTGGTGGGACGCTGATCTGATCTCTGGCAAAGATGCCAATGGCAATCCGGAGATCGGTGTTCGGTACAGTCTGGTCAGCCCGGACGGGGACGAAGGCTTTCCCGGCGAAGTGACGGTGACCGCGGAGTACCGCTGGAACGATGCCAGCGAATTGACGATCGAGTTCACTGCGACGACGACCAAGCCGACCCATGTGAACTTGACCAACCACAGCTACTGGAACTTGGCCGGCATCGCACCTGGTGACGGCGGAGCAAGCTCCATCCATGACCACGTCGCGCTGCTTCACTGCAACGAAACCTTGGACGTCGACGAGGACTTGATTCCAACTGGAACGACCTCGTCGGTCGAGGGAACGCCATTCGATTTCTTGCATCCTGAAACCTTCGGAAAACGCATCGATCAACTGCCCGCCACCAAGGGCTACGACCATTGCTACGTCGTCGCAGGAGAACCTGGCAAGCTGCGACCAGCGGCTCGCGTGGTGGATCCGAAATCGGGCCGAACGTTCGAGATTGAAACGACTCAACCGGGCATGCAGCTTTACACCGCCAATCACCTGGGCGGCAACGCGTCGTCAGCCGGACACAAATCGCACGAAGCGTTCTGCTTGGAAACGCAGCACTATCCCGATGCTTGCAATCACCCGAATTTCGAAAGCACACTGCTGCGTCCCGGTGACAAATTGACGGAAACAACAGTGCATCGGTTTGGTGTGGATGCTGGTTGATTGTTTTTGGGCATTGAAAAAGTTCAATTGACAATTGTAAATTTGAAATTTGCTTTGTGGCCGGGGGTTGCTGCGTCGCAGCATATCCCCGGAAATGAAAAGCTCACGCCGACCGTGAAAGGTTCCCAGAGTCTTCGCCCCTTTCAGGGCCGGGGATTGTCGGGAGCATGAATCCGGTGGTGTTCACTGCGTTCAAACCACCGGCTACCGTCTGCAATCCCTTCGGGATGAAACTTTCGAAAGCCAGCATGCTCGGAAACCCCGAACGTTTAGCAGGTCAGTATCGGGCTGGGCTATGTTTGGGAACCGTGGCGACCGCTAGATGGCTTACACAGCCAAAGACTCTTTCATTTGTGCTAACCGGGCCTAACGGCCTGCGGCTGATTTGGTTGGTGCGGTAGTCGATTGCATACAACCACCATTTTTCAATTTACAATTGTCAATTTAACTTTTTCAATTGCCATCGCTGGCGAATCACTGTGGAGCTCGCACTGCTCGAGGCGTTTCGCCGGCGTTCTCTTGGCGGCTTGAGCCAGTACGTGCTAACCGGGCCTAACGGCCGTCGGCTAATT
>NZ_DDGH01000088.1:9831-10077 GCF_002337565.1 Rhodopirellula sp. UBA1907
GGCCTAACGGCCGTCGGCTAATTTTTGGAGCCTGATTGGTTCACTTTAGATTCTGAAGGATGAAGTTCGTCATCATGGTTCGCAGGTGATAGCGGGTTCCTTCGCCTTCGCTGACCGAGTGAGTTCGTCCGGGATAGGCCATCATTTGAAACTGTTTGTTCTCGGCGATCAGCCGATTGATCAGGCGTGCCGATGACGCGTAGTGCACATTGTCGTCGGCTGTGCCGTGGATCAGCAGCAACGGAT
>NZ_DDGH01000088.1:10228-17161 GCF_002337565.1 Rhodopirellula sp. UBA1907
GGATCAGCAGCAACGGATCCGACAAGCCGCTGGCGTGCGTGATTGGCGAACCTTGGACAAACGCATCTCGGTTTTCGGTGACCAATCCCATGTAGCGTTCTTGGTAGATCGTGTCGTAATCCAGCTGGTCCGGAACGGGGGCGACCGCGATTCCCATCGAGTACAGCTCCGGGAACTGAAACAGCCCATTGAGTGTCGATGATCCGCCGCCGCTCCATCCCCACAATCCAACTCGCTCTGGATCAAGGGCGGCGAAGTGCTTGAGCATCGCTTGCGTCGCGTGGGCTTGGTCGGAGATCGAAATGCGGCCGATTTGCTTGTAGATCGATTGCCGAAACGCTTTCCCGCGAGGGGCGTTCGCGCCGCGGTTGTCGACACTCGCGACAGCAATTCCATGTTGGGTCAGCAGACGGTGCCACAAGTAGGTCGTTCCGCCGTATTGGTCCAGCACGGTTTGCCCCGCCGGTTCACCGTAGACGTGCACCAGCAACGGAACACTCTTGGGAGCCAGACTCTCGATCGAGTTGTCTTCGCCCACCGGCATCATGATCCACACGTCCAGCTCCATGTCCTTGGACGCCGGGTCATCAGCGAATTCACCGATGGGCAATCTCAAGAATTCCGTGTGAACGGGAGCGAGCTTTTCGAGGTTTTCGTCGAGCTTCTCGTTGTCATCAAATGCCTTCAAACGCTTGTAAGGATCGAGCTGAACCAGTCGCTGCTGTGGAGCGGAGTTGAAGTCGGACCAGGACTCCACTGCGTACTCCGCCGTCGGGCTGATCGAATAGGAGAACGTGCCGCCCTCGTCCGGTGAGACTCGCTCGGGCGTGGTTGCGAGCTGTCCGCTCAGACCTTGCTCGAGCGATACGCGATAGAGTGCCCGCTGGGATGGCTGTTCCGGCGACGCGATGAAGTCGATGTGGCTGCCATCCTTGGCGACGACGGCAATCGAGATCACGTCCCACGATCCACCTGTCACCGGCGTGATTCGCGAAGGAAGATTAGATTCTTCCTCAAGCGATTCGGGGGAAGGGATTTCGATGGCCTCGATGTGTTGCCATCCGGATCGTTCTGATAACCAAAGCAAGCGCGGCGATGAGTTGTCGGATGCATCGCCCGCGAAGACGGAACCCGGCAGCCAGTGCAGTTCTCGAAGATGTCGCACCCAAGCGTCGCTGACTTCCGTGTGAATGTTGACGCAGTGGCCGGTTTCGACATCGCAAAGGTAGACGTGATTCTGATTTTGCTTTCGGTTGAGTTGCTGAATCAGCAATCGCTCATTGGCGTGTGCGAACTCGCTGGGCAACCAGTCAACCGCGGCGATGTAGTTTTCACGTGGATCACCGGGCAGATCCAACCACACCGTTTTCTTTCTGGTTCGGTCCCAGACGCCGACCTTGGCGGCGGAGTTCGTTTGGCCGACTTTGGGGTAAGCGAACTCGATCGTCTTTGCATAACGCTCGGACGTGTTGTCAATCATCGTTTGGATCGGAACACCGTTGCTGTCCAGTTGCCAGAACGCCAGCTTCTGACTGTTGGGGCTGAAACGCAAGCCATTTCGCAGGCCAAGTTCCTCTTCGTAGACCCAATCGAAAGTTCCGCTGATCAGCTTGGGATCATCCGAGCCGGCGACCATTTGGAGCTCACCGGTTTCGCAGTCTTCCAGGTACAAGTCGTTGTCGCGCACGAAGGCGATCGATTGCCCATCCGGAGCAAAGGTCGCAAACATGGTTTTGGCGTCGGGAGCATCTTGGCCGCCAATCTTGCGCCAGGTTGCGTCTGCCGAATCATCGCTGAGATCACGCAGCCAATAGTCGCCGCGGGTGTGTTGACGCCAGACTCGACGGGTGTTGTTGTAGATCAGCAAACGCTTCTCATCGGGCGAAAGCGTCCACTGGCTGATTTCGATTGGCTCGCGCGTGTCTTCGTCCGAATCGGTGTCCTGCGAGTCATCGCTCTGTGTTGCATCGCTCTGTTTCTCATCGCCTCGTGTTACGGCGTCTGGCGAATCCAGGTCGCCTTCCTCCGCTGGCAACAAGAACTTTTCGCGAGGCACGATGGTTGTCGATTCCATCTCCGGGATCGAAACCTGGTCCAGCGTCGGGCCATCTTTGCCAGTCTTTCGTTCCCACAGAACGTCTTCGGTGTCATCCCATTGCAGCGTTCGCGACTTCGACCGGAAGTCGGATGTCTTGAAGAGCCGACGCAAAGACAGTTTCGCCGGATCCTTTTTGGGCGGCGACGGAGGAGCCACGGTTGAGTCCGGCGATTCAGCCAGGACGGGCGAAGTCGTCGGTGGTAGGAGACCAAGGAGGGCAGCGGTCAGAGCGAAGGTTGCCAAAGCGAAACGTCGACGGGCGAGCATGCAGCACCATTGTTAGCAGGAACGAAGGTGTGCAGTTTGGCTTGCCGGGCGAGCCGTTTCTACCATGTCGCGAAGAAACCGTGGCAGCGGGAGAAACCAGGCCTGCATTCTCGCCTGATGGCAGCGAGGGCGTGGTGGGTTTTGCCGTGTGGGGTGGTCGCCTCGCTTTTGGGCAAAGCATCGGCGTGGAGCCATGTGGTACATGGCCTACGGGGAGCCGGGTTCGACTAGGATTCGAGCGAGATGGGCCATTGCAAATTGCAAATTAAACAATGCAAATTGGCAATTGGCGGTGACGTGCTTGGCACCACCTGTGGTCCTGAGCCACTTTTACACTTCCCGATCACTTCCGCTTTGGTTTGTAGATCTCGGTCGCGGTTCCGAAGTGGACTTCGCCGGCGTTCATCAACGTTTCGCTGAGCGTTGGGTGTGGGTGAACGGATTCGGTGATGTCGGTCACTTCGCAGCCCATTTCGATTGCCAGCACAGCTTCGGCGATCAGCTCACCGGCACCGGTTCCGACAATGCCGCAGCCGAGCACGCGATGCGTTTCTGGATCGACCAGCCATTTGGTCAAACCGTTGGTCACTCCGATGGCCTGAGCACGTCCGCTGGCAGCCCACGGGTAGACCTCAACGTCGACCTTTCGGCCGGCAGCTTTGGCTTCGCCTTCGGTGAGGCCGGCCCAAGCGATTTCGGGATCGGTGAACACAACGGCCGGGATGGCGGCTTTGTCGAAGGCGACGTTCTTGCCGGCCAAAACTTCTGCGGCAACTCTGCCTTCGTGAGTGGCTTTGTGAGCCAGCATTGGGTCACCGGCGACGTCGCCGATGGCCAAGATGTTCGGGTCGGCGGTGCGTTGTTGTTCGTCACAAACGATGAAGCCGCGTTCGTTGACTTCGACTTGCGTGTTCTCCAGGCCCAGTCCACGGGTGACGGGACGACGACCGATGCTAATCAGGACTCGGTCGTAGGATTCGGTGCCGAACTTGTTTGGGCCTTCGAAGCTGACCACGACTTTGTCGCCGTCTTCGGCCAGCGAGCCGACTTTGGTGTTCAAGAAGATGCGTCCGTCGCACATCTTGTCGACTTTTTTCGCGAGTGGTTTGACGAGGTCACGATCGGCACCGGGCAGCAAGCCTTCGCCGAGTTCGACCACGCTGACCTTGGAACCCAAGTGAGCGTACACGGTGCCCATTTCCAAACCGATGTAGCCGCCACCGACGACGAGCAGGGTTTCGGGAATGTCCTTCAGTGCCAAAGCACCGGTGCTGTCCATGACTCGGTCGCTGCCGATGTCAAACGCGGGTGGCATGGCAGGAACACTGCCGGTTGCGACGATGCACTTGTCGAACGTCAGCTTGCCGCCTTCTGGGATCGACTCGTGATCGCCTTCGAGTTTCAGTTCGTTGGAGCTGACAAACGAACCGCGAGCTTGGATGACGGTGACGTTGCGGCGTTTGGCCAGTCCGCCAAGTCCGCCGGTCAAGTTGTCGATCACCTTGTCTTTGCGAGCCCGGACGACGTCGACGTCGATCTTGGGTTCGCCGGAGTACTCGATGCCCCACTCTGATTTCAGTTCTTCCACTTCGCTGATGACCTTGGCCACGTGAAGAAGAGCCTTGCTGGGGATGCAGCCACGAATCAGGCAGGTCCCGCCAAGGCGAGGTTCTGCTTCGACGATTGTGACTTCCATTCCTTCGTCAGCTGCCAAGAAAGCCGCCGCGTATCCACCGGGGCCACCACCGAGAACGACAACCGGAGCGTGCATGATTGAAACCAGAGCAAAAAAAGAGACGATTCGGGAAAGGAAACGGCCGCGTGAAAAACACGCGGCCGATGAGTTGCAATCCGTTGTTGACCCGCGTTAGCGAGACAAGAATTCGACGACGCTGTTAGCGTCGACGGGCAGGCTGATGTCAACCGCACCTGGAAGCGACAGGACGGTCGCACGCAGCGTTTCGCTGTCGAACGAGACCCAGTCCAGTCCGTCTGGTGGCGAGTTGGCGATCACGCCACGGTACAAGTTCTTCAAGTTTTCGCGGCCGCGAACTTCGATCAAATCGCCAGCGCGAAGCATGTAGCCGGGCTTGGTGACCTTCACGCCGTTGACGCGGAAGTGACCGTGGGTGATCCCCTGGCGAGCTTGGGGGCGAGTCTTTGTGAAGCCAACGCGGCGGACAACGTTGTCCAAACGACGTTCGCACATCAGCAACAACAATTCCCCGGTGTTGCCCGATTTACGGCCAACGTTTTCAAAGTAACGACGGAGTTGGCGTTCGCCCAATCCGTAGTAGTGTTTGATCTTTTGCTTTTCCATCAAAGCCGCACCGTAGTTACTCGGGCGACGACCGCGAGTGTGCATCCCTGGTGGTTGCGGACGACGGTCCATCGCACGGGCTGCGCCGGCTGTTTCGTAAAGCATCGTGCCGAGGCGGCGGTTGATGCGGGCTTTTGGTCCTGTGTAACGTGCCATCGTGACTTTCACGGTTGTGCTAAACGTCGCAGCTGATCGACTTTGAACCGATGGTCACCGAAGGCCGGATGCAAACGGAAATTCCGTGTGCGATCCAATTCAGCGACCCGTTTCGAAAGCGAATCCTCGTTCGAGAACGAGGCTGCAAAAACGACGTGCAGCGGGGAATTGCGGCGTGTTCCTTCGTGTCGTCCGCCATTGGACACACGTGTTCACGCCAGAATTTTGAAAACGGGGCCGCAAGTGTCGTCGTTGGGCCCCGTTTTGACAAGAGGAATGAAAGTCAATCGATCACAGAATCGACCGGATTTCAGCTCGCCGCGTGGGTTTCGGCTGAAAATCCTTCCCGCGACTTGCGACTCATCAGCCCATTGGCTTGCTCGTCGTCGACAAATCGCTCGGCTTTCGGGTCCCATTTCAATTCACGGCCCAACATCAACGCAATGTTGCACAGGTGACACGAAGTCATTGTGCGGTGGTGCGACCACACGTCTGAGATCGGCTGACCGCCGTCTTCAATGCAGGCAAAAAAGTTTGCCATGTGGCTCATCGCCGCTTTTCCTTTGCGAAGCTCAGCGATTTTCGCGTCGAGCTTGGCGTTGTCCTCGTCCGTCAATTGGTCGACGGGAGCACCAGTCAGCTTGCCACGGTTGACGAAGATCCGGCCTTTGTCGCCTTCGAACAGGATCCCGTTGGGGAAATCGATGTTCTCGTCTTCGCGTTTGTAGTGGTCGGTGACAACCATTTTCGAGCCGCTGTCAAACGTCAGCTCGATGTTGAACTTCATCGCCGTGTTGTAGCCATTGGGCAGGGAAGCTTCGCCGTTGAAGAACGAGTTCCAATTGAAATCCGCTGGAACGGTCTTGGGGAATTCGCCGGTGCCTTTGATCGTGGTCGGGCCGTTTTCACCGGGAGCCAACGCCCACTGAGCGATGTCGATGTGGTGGGCGCCCCAGTCCGTCATTTTGCCGCCGGAATACTCGAAGTACCAACGGAAGAACTTGCGGCGTTCTTCGCAGTAATCGGCCTCGGACGCCGGCCCAACCCACATGTTCCAGTCCAAATCGTCGGGAGCTTCCTCGGTTTCGAAAGGCCCGTCGCCAGGAGCACCGCCGATCGCGATGTAAGCGTTGACGTTGTCACCGACGTAACCCGACTGGACCATCGCGATGGCTTTTTGGAACAAGTCACCTGAGCTGCGTTGCTGGGTCCCGACTTGGAACACGCGGCCGGTTTCTTCGACGACTTTGCGGATCTGCTTGCCTTCGTCGATCGTCAGCGTCAATGGTTTTTCGCAGTACACGTCGGCACCGCTTTGCAAACAAGCGATCGCGATCGGCACGTGCCAGTGGTCGGGAGTCCCGATGGTGACGACGTCAGGTTTTTCCTTTTCCAGCATCTCGCGGTAGTCGCGGTACTTGTTCAGTTTGCCGTCGAATTTCTGGTTGAACTCTTCGGTGTGCAAGTCATCGACATCGCAGACCGCCACCATGGTCGCGAACTTGGCAGCTCCGCGAGCGATCGATCCACCCCGGTTGTAACGCCCGCGACTGCCGCCGACTCCGATGGCTGCCAAGCGAAGTTTCTTGGTCTCTTCCGCCGCGATCAGCTTGGAAGAAGCGGTCATGGTCGAACCAGCGACAGCGCCCGCCAGGGCACTGGTTTTCAAGAATCCACGGCGTGAAGGTTGCATCGAAGGGGCTCCGGGAAATGGTTGGTTGGGGCGGCGGCTAGAGAAGGGCAGCGGCGACGTTTTGGTTGCCATGCCGCCCTAGTCGTGACTTGCAGGGGCGGATGATAGCCCAAGCGGGCGATCGACGGAAATCGTCTACAGACTTGGCGATTGTGCGATTCGGCCGGGGCGATTGCAAATTGCAAAGTGAACATTGCAAATTTGAAATTGGGCGGGGTGGCCGGAATGATTGAGAGCGACCCCATGAGCCATTAGGCATTAGCCTGGGCCGTTCAATCTTTGGGGTTGCAGGTCGAGGACACGATGCAGCTTTTGCCACCTCTCCCTCAACTGAGGTCGTGCAGTTTTTTGATGCCGCTTTTCGGCTGATTTACATACCGCGTACCTCTCCCGAAACGA